>CAITZE010000123.1 GCA_903896775.1 uncultured bacterium | reverse complement strand
GCGATATTATCGGCGGTGGCAGGCCGGATCGTCACACGTTGCCTTCGGCAAGAAAGCGCCCATTAAGAAAGCCCGGCTTTTTATAAGGTATCTCGGCGCCGTCAAAAGTATGCACGCGTCCGCCGGCAGCGCGCACAACGGCGTGGCCAGCGCCGATGTCCCACTCGCATGTTGGTCCAAAGCGCGGATAAAGATCCGCGACACCTTCGGCCACCAAACAAAATTTCAACGACGAGCCGATGACGATTTTCTTTTCCACATTATATTTCGCGAGGAAGGGTCCCATCAATTCAGGCACTTCGTGAGATTTGCTGCCGGTGATGACAACGGAAGGGCCGCGCGGGCGTACAGAGATTTTTGTCGGCTTGCCGCCCCGCCAAACTTCCGCGCGACGCCCTGTGCCATTGGGATCGACCACGCCAAGATAAGTCTCGTTGCGTGCGGGTGCGTGAACGATGCCGAGTGTGGGTACGCCATTCCACACCAGGGCGATGTTGACGGTGTAATCGTCGCCGCCCTTGATGAACTCCTTGGTTCCATCGAGCGCGTCGACCAGCCAGAAATTCTCGCCCTCAAAATCCGGTGAACCTTCGGCGGCGAAACGTTCTTCGGCAACGATCGGCACGTCGGGGGCGAGCTGCTCCAAAACGGCGACGATGATGCCTTCGGCAATTTGGTCGGCTTCGGTCACGGGCGAGGTGTCGTTCTTCGATAGAACCTCGAACCCACGCTTGCGGACTTCAAGCGTGGCGCGTCCAGCCTCTTCGGCGACAGGGCGCAAGCGGTCAGTCCATGCATTGAGCGAAGTAAAGTTTATGCCGTTTTTCATGCCGATATTCGTCAAATGCCGCGTCTTATATACGATGTGGCGCACAACATAGCGCCCAGCCTTACTTTGTCGAGAGGTCCGCTTTGTCCACCTCTTTGTCCACTGGGCGGGCCGCGACGGGGAGGTTAAGCTACCGTCATCCTTGAACTTAAACTGCTGGGACCTTTGCCATGAACATCACTTTTTCCAAGATCTCTATTCCCACCCAAGGCGTTGTTGTTGTGGGCGTGTCAGAGGGCAGCGGCAGCGGCGCCAAGCTTGGTGCGGCAGCCGCCAAATTGGACAAACAAACGCGCGGTGTTCTGAGCCGTGCCATGAAGGCGGCAGACTTCAGCGGCAAACGTGAAAAGACTTTGGCCCTGGTTGTGCCCGAAGGCACAAAACTGAGCCGCATTGTCCTCGTCGGTCTCGGCAGTCTCAAATCACTGGATGCGGTTGCGGCGGAACGCATTGGTGCGGTGATCTATGACACGGTTTCCAAAGATCCGGCAGCAACCGTGATTTTGGAAAGCGAAGGCGCGGTCGATAACGCGCTACTGGCCGCGCATTTGGCTGGTGGCATTGGCCTCAAATCCTACCGTTTCGCGAAGTACCACACAAAGGATGACAAAGACGCCAGACCCAAACTGAAGTCGGTCGCGGTTCAGTGCGAGAATCCGACAGAGGCCAAAAAGCGCTATGTCGCAGTTGAAGCCGTTGTGGACGGTGTGTTTCTCACCCGCGATCTCGTCACCGAGCCGCCAAATGTCATCTACCCCGTGTCCTTTGTGACGCGCGCGAAAGAACTCACTAAAGACGGCGTGAAAGTCGAAGCGTTAGGCGTCGCGGCCATGACAAAGCTCGGGATGGGCGCGTTGCTTGGTGTCGGCCAAGGCTCTGCGCGTGAGTCACAGTTACTGGTGATGCGTTGGGACGGTGCGAAGGATAAATCCGCAGCGCCGCTAGCCATCGTCGGCAAGGGCGTCACCTTTGATACCGGCGGCATCAGCCTGAAACCGCCGGCGGGTATGTGGGATATGAAGTGGGACATGGGCGGCGCCGGTGTCGTCGTCGGATTGATGCGTGCACTCGCGCGTCGCAAAGCCCCAGTGAATGTCGTCGGCCTTTGCGGCCTTGTGGAAAATATGCCGGACGGCAATGCGCAACGCCCGGGTGATGTGGTCACGTCGATGTCGGGTCAGACCATTGAAGTGCTCAACACCGATGCTGAAGGCCGCCTCGTGCTGGCCGATGTGTTGTGGTACGCGCAGCAGCGCTTCAAACCCAAAGCCATCGTCGATCTCGCGACACTCACCGGCGCTATCATCGCGGCGTTGTCGGAACACTATGCCGGCATCTTCTCCAACAACGATGATCTCTCGGCCAAGCTGATCGCCGCCGGTCAGGCCGTCAGCGAGCGTCTATGGCGTTTCCCCATGGGCGACGAATACGATCGCGACATCAAATCGCCGATCGCCGACATGAAGAACATCGGCGGCCCGCGCGCGGGCAGCATCACAGCCGCCCAGTTCCTGCAACGCTTCATCAAAGACGTGCCGTGGGCGCATCTTGATATCGCGGGCGTGGTCTGGAACGAGAAGGGCACAGCGCTGGCGGCCGGCGGCAGCACCGGTTACGGCGTGCGGCTCTTGAACCGCTTTATTGCTGATAATTACGAGAAGTAATTATTGCTTGGTGTGTGGAGCGATTTTGTAAGCGTAAACCTGATCGGCTTCGCGGAAGAGCCCCTTGTCGACGCCATTCTTGAACTTGTGGACGTTGAAAAGCTGGGTTTTTGCGTCGGGGGCCGTGCCGACGCACCATTCCTTGTATTTTCCGCCGTATTTTCTAATGAACTCTTGGAAATCATCAAGAATCTCGGACTTACTTTTGGCCATGATATTCCCTTAGAGGGTGAATGCGGTTGGCGTAAACATAACCATGGGTTACAGGACTGCAACGGTATTTTTGATGAAAGTCCGCGGCTTGCGGGGTTTGGTTGCTGCGCTTCGTATCCCAGGCTAAACACCGGCAGGCTTTTGAAAAACTTTTCGACATGGAGACGGCGTCTTGGCGACTTTGATCCGACCCTTCACCGGCCTTCGGCCCGTTTCGCACGAAGCCGCCGCCGTGGCAGCCCCGCCGTATGACGTTTTGAATACGGCTGAAGCGCGCCAGCGCGCGGAAGGCAAAGCCAACAGCTTTCTTCATATCTCCAAGCCCGAGATCGACCTTCCCGCCGACACAGATCCTTATGCGCCGGCGGTTTACGCCAAGGGCCTTGAAAACCTGAAGCGCCTTGTCGACGGCGGCGTGCTGATCCGTGACACCGCTCCGCATTATTATGTCTATCGCTTGAAGATGGGCATTCATGTGCAAACCGGTTTCGTCGCGGCGGCTTCTGTCGCAGCCTATGACGTCAATCGCATCCGCAAGCACGAGTTCACGCGTCCCGATAAGGAAGATGACCGCGTGCGCCAGATTGAAGCGCTCAATGCCCAAACCCTGCGAAGCCCGGCGAGTTGCGATGGTTCGCTGTGATCGACGGGCGCGACACTGAAG
>CAITZE010000122.1 GCA_903896775.1 uncultured bacterium | reverse complement strand
TGGTACTGCAGCACAATCATTGTCCGTAAAGCCGTTAGGCCCTTTCCTGAACCACGAACGCCCGTAAATGTCAGGAACTTCAACCCCTTGCCGCATGGCTTGATTTTATGCGAGTGACAAAGGGCCCGGGGGTTTACGGGAAAATCGGCCGGCCTGCATCCGCATCCACCAGCAAGCCTACATATTGAAGGTTCGAGGAACAGAAACGCGCATGGCAACGGGAAGTGGTCCGCGATACGCGATTTACTATGCCCCTGAGCCCGGCAGCCCGCTGGACTCCTTTGGGAGAAGTTGGTTTGGCGATAACCCCGCGGCCACAACAACCCTGAGCACAAAACGCATCGCCGAACTGAGCGAGAGTTCGCGGCGTTACGGTTTTCACGGCACGTTGAAACCTCCCTTTGGCCTGAATCCGGCGACGACCCTCGACAGTCTTTTAAACGCTGCGCACGTCTTCGCGCGCACATTATCGCCGATTGAAATCCCACCGCTTGAGCTTGCGATTATCGGCAAGTTCATCGCGCTGACGCCCACGACACAATCGGCGGCCCTCGAAAAACTCGCGGCAGCTTGCGTGCGCGCCTTCGAGGCCTTCCGCGTTCCGCTGTCCGACGAACAATTGGAAAATTACAAACTCAATCGTCTGACGGTGCATCAAGAGCAGATGCTGGAGCATTGGGGATAACCTCGAAGAATCAAATCGCCCGGGCGATAATTCGCACCGGGCGAGGTGAAGTCTTAAGTGCGACGTGCGAGCGATTAGAGGCGGCTTTTGACCTTCTTGATCGCCGCGCCGAACAACACATCGTCTGTCGGCACTTCCTTGGTCTTGGCTAGCGGGCGTGAAACCCAAGTTTCGTTGATTAGATCGCGCCAGTTGACGTTGTTGTTGGTGGCGTTACCGCCCCAAGAACCGCAACCCAGTGACAGCGTCTGACGCATGCCGTTCCAGAGATTGCCGCTGTTCGAGTAGCCTTGCGGCTGATTGATCATCACGCGCGAGGTCTTGGTCGCGAAGGCCAGCTTCATGATGTTGGCTTCGTTCTTCGAGTAAATGCCGCACGAATGGCCCTGGCCTTGATACTCCTGGGCGCCATTTGTGATGGCAATCGCTTCGTCGATGTTCTTGGCTTTGTACAGAGTCAGAACAACCGAGAGCTTTTCGCCCGAGAACGGGTATTCCGGGCCATAGCCGGTTTCCGGGACGATAAAGAAGACTTTGCCGGCGGGCAGAGTGATGCCAGCAAGTGCCGCGATCTTTTCGGCCGGCTGAGCGACGACGTTGACGTTCAAGTGACCATCGACAAACATCGCTGCCTGCAGCTTCTTCTTTTCTTCCGGCGAAACCAGGTAACCGCCTTCGGCCTGCAGGTTCGCAAGCATCTCGTCGTAGATCGAGCTGAAGAGGATGACCGAGTTATCGGCCGAGCATGAAGCCGCGAGGTCCACGGTCTTGGACATGCGGATTTTCTGCGCGGCGTCCTTCAGGTCGGCGGTATCGTCGACAGTGATGAGTGCATTACCAACACCGACGCCCAAGGCCGGCGTACCGCTAGAGTAAGCCGCTTTCACCATCGGATTGCCGCCGGTGGCGAGAACGCGGTCGCATTGCTTCATCAATTGCTCAGTCTTCTCAACCGACGGCGTTTCGATGCCGATGATGAGATCAGCAGGCGCGCCGTAATCGACCAGCGCTGCGCGCATGTTGTCGACAACCAGCTTGTTGGTCAACTTCGCGCGCGGGTGCGGCGCGACGATAACGGAGTTGCGCCCCTTGATCGCGTTGATGGCTTTAATGACCGGTGTGGCTTCAGGATTCGTGGACGGAGACAAGGCGCCGATGACGCCGATGGGCTTCGCAATCTTCACGATATTGCGGGCTTTATCTTCTTCGATAATGCCGACTGACTTGTCGTTGATGATGTCGAGCAGCGCGTAACGGGTCTTACGCGAGATCTTCATGAACTTGCCTTCGTAATTACCAAGGCCGGTTTCTTCGATGGCAGACTTGGCGATTTTTTCCGCCATGCCCGGCTGGGCGCAAGACCAGACAAGCGCTTTGATCAACTCATCGACTTGTTCTTGCGTGTAGTTTTCGATCTGGGCCTGGGCAGCCCGCGAGCGCTTAACCAGTTCCTGGATTTCAAGCGCAGCTGCGCTCGGCTCCGGCCGAGCCGTGTGGGTATCAGGCATATCGAAGCTCCCTATATATTTGACGAGTAAGGCTAGTTAATGCGCGCAATATATCAATATAAACCATTGAAACAAGGGACGAACGGCCAAAGTTGAAATGCAGAAAAGCTATACCTGACATGCATTTACAGGGATTTTTGTGACATGGCTTTGACATAGCGACGGGTCGTGCCAGTCAAGACCGCCAATTTCAGAACCTAGAATCTGATTTTTGTCTGCGCGAAG
>CAITZE010000121.1 GCA_903896775.1 uncultured bacterium | reverse complement strand
GCCGCCATGAAACGCGCGATTGTTATTATCTTGGTGCTGATTCTCGTGGCCGGTGGTGGCCTCGGCGGATTGATTATGCTGGGCATCGTGCCTAACCCCTTCAATCCTAAAATCCCGGTAAAGCCGCTGACGGCTGCGGAAGGTGATAGCGTTCAACGGCCTTCGACAAAGTCGCGCCCGTTAAATGAGCTAATCCGAGGGCACTATCGCCAATGGTTCCGGTGACGCAGAGAATATCCCCTGCCCGCGCACCACCTCGTAACAGCGCTTTACCTTTTTCCACTTCGCCAAATGCCGTCACGGTGATGGTCAACGGACCAGGCCCACTGGTTGTGTCGCCGCCTAGCAGTGGCACAGCGAACGCATCTACATCGACGCCGAGCCCTGACGCGTAGCGCTCCAAATAAGCGTCGTCGATGGAATCGTTGAGGCTGAGCGCATGTAAAAATCCAATCGGACGCGCACCCTTCGCTGCAAGGTCGGAGAGGTTCACGCGTAAGGCTTTGCGCGCCACAAGATCAGGCGGATCAGCCGCGCGAAAATGCACGCCGGCGATCAACGTATCGGTGGTGGTAACGAGTTGGCAGCCAGGTCTGACATCGATCAAAGCGACATCGTCGGTGAGGCCCAGTGCTCCGGGCGCGCCGCGTGTCAAAGGTGAGAACAAGTCCGCGATAAGTTGAAACTCGCCGCGGCGTGTCCCCTTCTCGGTCATGGCACGGCAGCTCCGCCGCGCCCTTCGGTGCGGCCAAGGACCTTGGCGATACGATCCAGTACAGCATTGACCATGCGCGGTTCAACGCCGGCATAAAACGCATGCGCAACGTCGATGAATTCAGAAACCGTCGCGCCGCCAGGAATATCCGTGCGCGTCAAAAGTTCGCCAACGCCAGCGCGCAACACCGCGCGCAAGGTCATCTCGAGGCGATCCCACGGCCACTCGGGCGATAGCGCAGCTTTGATCATATCGTCGATTTCAGATTCGCGCGTTTGTACGGCGCGCACGATGCCGATGAACAATTCAGCATCAAGGCTGGTCAGTGCAACCGTGGTTTCTTGAGCCGTGTCTGCATCTTCCGTTACGGCCAAGCCGCCGGTGCGGCCAATAAGAAAATCCTTGATGACCTGATCGTGGGGATTCTGGCTGGCTTCGATCTGGTAAAGCGCCTGCACGGCGGCAAGGCGCGCAGAACTGCGTTCGAGCATGTCGGTTTTTTCGCGTTCCGGAACTGATGAATTGGCCGTCATAAGGCAGGCAATCTCCATAAGGCGCGCGGGAAGGCCGACGTCGGCCGCAGTCCAGACCAGTCAAAGAGCAAGTCGATAAGCTAGGGCCTTATAGCCCGAAGCGGTGCTTAACCTCAATGAGACGCAAGCAGGCCCGCGCTGCCCGGCCGCCGGCATCGCCTAAAGCGGGATCTGAACGATTCTGCGCCAGCTCCCAGGTCGGACAGGTCAGAATACCATTTCCGGCGGGGGCTTTAAGATCGAGTGCGACGCGCTGCACGCCGCTCATAGATTCGGCGCTGACATATTCATAGTGATCGGTCTCACCTTTGACCGCACAGCCGAGCGCGATGAAACCATCATAGCGTTCGCCAGACGTACGCTCCGGACTCAGGCCGTATAGCGCTGCCGCGGGCAGTTCCAGGATGCCGGGCACAGTGACGACATCGAACTTGGCTTTCGCTTCATCGAGAACCGCCGTCGCACCTTTCAAAAGGCCGTCGGAGATTTCTTCATAAAAGCGCGCTTCGATAATCAGAATACGTGGAGCGGTCGCCATGATGATTACTTTTTATCCGCGTTGCGTCTGACGAACATCATAAACCCCATGATTTCCACCGCTGCAATTACAAAAGCGGTGCTTTGCGCATTAGTGCTCTCGCCCATAGCGTTTTGCGTCAGCACGACCGTTGCCGTGAGGATAGCTAAAAAGCCCACGACACTAATCCAGCCCTGCCAAGTCTGGGGAATATAGCCAAATCCCCCCTGCCCACGTCTGAACCAATGCTTTTGCGTCGTCGTCATGCCGACCGGAAACTAACGCAATGGCCTCATGCTGCCAACCGGTTGGGTCGCGCGCGCTATACCAAGGGCGTAACCCTTTTGAATGCCGCCTTTATCCCATCGCACAGGAGAGGTTCGCGCCGAATTCCACTACGGTTCTCTGCATGGACGCTTGCACTGATGTAAGCCCGAAACATGGAGAAAAGACATGATGACCGCCGTTACCGCCGTTTCGCTGCTGTTTATTGGCGCCGTCAGCGCCATGGGTTGGGTCGTGATCTGGACCGCCCTCGCGGGGAGCCTCAAACGCAACGCAATTTAAGTTTTATGGTGCAAATCAGATACAAACATAGGAGGGCAAATTAACTAAGCGGTGTCATTCCCGCCAATCTAAGGTATAGCCTGCCCTTTAGCGGCTTCCCTCTCCCCTTGGCGATGCGCGTAGAGGGCGGGCTATCCTCAGATGCTTCAGTTTCAAATTAAGGTACACCCCACCACGTGGCTTTTCCTTCAACGAGTCCGTCTTTTGCCCGCGCGCTGAACGAGCGCGAATACAACGAAGCCACGCCGGTTCAAGCCGCGGTGTTGGCTCCCGAAGCCGCTGAACGCGATCTTTTGGTGTCGGCCCAAACGGGCTCCGGCAAGACCGTTGCTTATGGTCTGGCTATCGCCTCAACATTGCTTGGCGATGCCGAGACTTTGGAGCGCGCTGCTGAGCCCCTCGCATTGATTGTTGCTCCCACACGCGAGTTGGCTCTCCAGGTCCACCGCGAACTGGCCTGGCTTTATCAATATGCCGGCGCGCGCGTCGTTTCCTGTGTCGGCGGTATGGATCCGCGCGCTGAAAAACGTCAGCTGGCTGATGGATGTCACATTGTTGTCGGCACCCCCGGACGTCTGCGCGATCACTTGGAACGCCATAATCTAAAGATCACGAGCCTTAAGGCCAACGGCCGGCTCGATC
>CAITZE010000120.1 GCA_903896775.1 uncultured bacterium | reverse complement strand
CGGCAACAGCTTCACCTTCGCGCACGGCTCGCCGCTCATCCACTACAAGTCGGATACCGTCACTGACCTGAACAACGAAGGTATCGGCGGCATGCCGGCGCTGTTCAAGGTCTTCGCCGCCGAAGTTGGCCTTACCTATGACGTCACCTTGGAAACCGCTGGCGGCAAAGGCTTCGATTTCCACTACACCCAGAAACTCCCGCTGCTCGATAAGCCCTGGGATGAAGTGGTGCTGCAAGGGTACAGCACGCTCGATCAAGCCCATCCCGGTGATCCAGCGCTGACGGTTAAATATGCCAAGATGCTGGTGGACACGTTTGTGCAGAAGAAGCCGGATGTAAAAGTCTTCCTCGATGCCACCTGGAGCCGCGCGGATTTGACATATCCCGAAGGCACGCCGTGGCACGGCAAGCCCATCACGCAGATGGCGCTCGACGTACAAGCCGGTTACGACCAGGCCGCGAAGGCATCAGGTCATGGTGCGGTGGTTGTGCCGGTGGGGCTTGCCTTCAATCGCGCCTTTGCAACCGGTGTCGCCGATCCCAATCCTTATGACGGTGTTGCCTTCGGCCAGTTGAACTTGTGGACTTACGATCAGTATCACGCCAGCGTCTACGGGTATTACCTGGAGACGCTGATGGTCTTCGGCCGCGTCACTGGCCACGATCCGTTGAGCTTAGGCGGCAAAGAAACCGCCGCCGTGGATTTGGGGATTTCACCGAAACAGGCCGAGGCGTTGGAACAGGTCGCCCATGATGAACTCGCCGCTCACGGCGTGAAGTTCGTCGCACAATAAAAACCGCCGGAAAGGGCGACTCATGTCTGAATCTTCTGATTTGCAAGAGCACCTTGAACACGCAGAGCATGTCGCTCACGCGGCGCGCGAGGGCGGTCTGTCGGCGGCCGCCATCCCGCTTTCCATTACGGCCATGGCTGTCATCGCCGCGATATTCGGAAGCCTTGAAACCACGGCTGCGTCAAAAGCCGTATTCGCGCGCAGCGATGCCGCCGTGCG
Organism: uncultured bacterium; assembly: GCA_903896775.1. GTDB lineage: Bacteria > Pseudomonadota > Alphaproteobacteria > Rhodospirillales > Rhodospirillaceae > SHVO01. The sequence goes on along the minus strand of CAITZE010000120.1, from coordinate 3,569 downwards.
TCAGGGCGAGGCCAGCGATCTATGGGGCTTTTTTCAAGCGCGCAGCATCAAGAAGAATATGTACGAGATCGCAGCACTTCAGGCCGTCGCCGGAACTGCGCCGGACTTAAAAAGCAAAGCCGAACAGTATGCAGCCGAAGAAGCCGACTTGCAGGCTAAGGCGAAGGCAAAAGAAGACGAAGTGCGCCAGCAAGAGGTCATCAGCGAAACCGCGATGGAACGCCATCATCATCTGACGATTGCGACCAATATCGTGCACCTTGCGATTGCGCTTGCGTCGGTGTCCATGATGATGCGCCGGCGCTGGCTGTGGTATGGCGCGCTGGCGACTGTTGTCGTCGGGTGTGTGGTGGGCGTGATTTGAGAGCGATAGGGACTCGAACTCTCTAGAACCGATTACCTTTAACACGGTCCTCATACGCCTTTTGCCATTCGGCTCGAATTTGAGCGGGCGTGGCCACTTCGCAATTTTGAATCTCAGCCGAATCTCCAATCGTCATCTGCAAATTCTTGCGATTGATTGTGAAGTCGAATGTCTTCTTTTTTTCCGCTCCGGTAGAGCCCTTGAAATCGGTTTCGCAAGAAGCGCCCGCAGCCCGAAAAGCCAAATGATCGGGCGTTGCCTCACACACGTCATAACTATCCGTCGGCAGCGCTGCATTGGATTCCTGCGTCCATAAACTGCTGGGCGCTTCTTCGGATCTCTTCTTCCTGAGAAGCAATCCGAACTGTCCTTTTTCGCCCGTCGCAGGATCGCTGATGGCGCACTGGAGGCCGGCGACATCAATCACTGTGTCTTGCCAGGCGGAATATCCGATCCAGCCCGCGATGCCCAAGGCGATGAAGACAAGCAGGGACAAGGTGACGAAAAATGCAGTTCTCAATTTGATGGCCCTATAACTACGTCAACGCGAATGACGACAGTTTACACAGCTTTCAAGTAAGCCGCGTTTAACAGCATTGAGAGCTTATTTAGCTTCACTGGAAAAGAAGTGGCGGGAGCGACGGGACTCGAACCCGCGACCTTCGCCGTGACAGGGCGACGTTCTAACCAACTGAACTACACCCCCGCGAGGGCGATGAGACCATTTGATGGGATTGTGTCGGCAATCCCGGTCCCACGTGAGCGCAGGGTTTTAACAGGTGTTCCCGGCCCACGCAAGCGTTCCCAACCGCCCGAACGGCTGAAAAACGCACGCCTTTTGAAAGGCTTGGCGGAAAAGCCAGAACTGTCCTGCAGCGCCTGGGGGTTGGCAGCACTGGGCCAATGGCGTTAAACCATCACCCTGATAAATGCGAAGCGCTTGACGGTCCAATGAGGGATCCCGTGCCGACTGAACTTTTGTGCCGCCGTCCTTAGATAATCCGCCCGTCCTGCTCTGGGAGGATGCCGACCCCGCCTCCGGGGCCGCACCCTGGTGGCTGGCCCATGCGCAGGATGAAACCGATCACGGCGCGCGCGATTTTCTCATCGCCGAAGATGATATCAGCGGCTTTCTTATCGGCATCGTGAAGTCGCATGAGAGCGCCACCTACCGCGTTATCGCGGCCACGCTGCTGAGTGAAGCGCCCTACAAGGGCGCGGCCGTTGCTACGATCAAGGATCAAATCGCGGGCTGGCTGGTTGCGCCGCGCGAAGTCGCCACACTCGGCTTTGTGCGCCGTTGGCGTCATCGCCGTTTCTGGGTCATCACGCGTTCCAACCTGCCTCTGGCCGTGGGCGCGTTCATTGTCGGCGGCGCATTGGGCTTGGTCATCACACTGTTCGCGCTGTCGTCGGGCCTTGCGGGCTGGCCCATGCTGGTGGCTGGCATCGTGGTGGGCGCCAGCGCCGGGCCTTTGCTGAAACGTATCGCCGATCGCAAACCTAAGTCCGGTACATCTCTCGCGCTGGCTGGGTCGTGGGGACGCTTCGCGGTGGTGACGATTGCCGCCGTTGCCGGTGCGGGCCTTGCCGCCGGCAGTATCCTGACGCTGTTCCGAAGCTAAGCGGATGAGGTGGTTCAGTAGTTAAGGTTCGGGGCCAACCAGCGTTCGATTTCCGCAACGGTCATGCCTTTGCGCTTGGCGTAATCTTCCACCTGGTCGCGTTCGATCTTGCCGACGCCGAAATACGCCACATCCGGGTGCGCGAAGTAGAAGCCGCTGACGGACGCCGCCGGCAACATGGCGAAGCTGTCGGTGATTGTGATGCCGGCGTTCTCTGTGGCGTCCAGCAACTTCCATAACAGCGCTTTTTCGGTGTGATCGGGGCAGGCGGGATAACCAGGCGCGGGGCGGATGCCGCGATATTTCTCGGCGATCAGTTCTTCGTTGGAAAGCTTCTCATCGGGAGCATAAGCCCAGAATTCCTTGCGCACGCGCTGGTGCATACGCTCGGCGAAAGATTCCGCGAGGCGGTCGGCCAGGGCTTTGACCAGGATCGAATTGTAGTCGTCGTGATCGCGTTCGAACGCGGCGACTTTCTTTTCCAGATCGATCCCGGCGGTGACGGCGAAGGCGCCGATATAATCGGCGACACCGCCGTCTTTGGGCGCGATGAAATCCGCCAAGGACATATTCGCACGCGCGTTCTCGCCCTCGCGGAACATCTGCTGACGCAGGCCGTGAAGGGTCAGCAGCACCTTCGTGCGCGTGTTGTCGGTGTAGATCTCGATGTCTTCACCGACGCTGTTGGCCGGCCAGAAACCGATTACGGCTTTCGCGGTCAGCCATTTCTCGCCGACCAGCTGCTGCAACATGGCTTGCGCATCGTTGTAAAGATTGCGCGCGGTTTTGCCGACGACGGCGTCATTCAAGATATCGGGATACCGGCCCGCCAGTTCCCAGGTCTGGAAGAACGGTGTCCAGTCGATGGTGCGGGTCAGCTCGGCGAGGTCGTAGTCCTCGAACACCCTCAATCCCATTGTGCGGGGCTTCTCGGGTTTCGCGGCAGCCCAGTCGATTTTGAATTTGTTGGCTTGCGCGGCGGCAAAGGGTTGGCGCTTTTTGCTCTGCTGCTGGCGGGCGTGGGCTTCGCGCATGCGCGCGTATTCGGCTTTAATCTCCGCAGCATAAGAATCGCGCGCCGTGGCCGACATCAGGTTGCCGGCGACACCGACAGCGCGCGAGGCGTCCGGCACATAGATCGTCGATTGCGCATAGCCAGGCGCGATTTTCACAGCGGTGTGTACTTTCGAAGTCGTGGCCCCCCCGATCAACAGCGGCACGGTGAAGCCTTCGCGCTCCATCTCGCGCGCAACGTAAGCCATTTCATCGAGGCTCGGCGTGATCAGGCCCGAAAGCCCGATGATATCGGCTTTCACTTCGCGTGCGGTTTCCAGGATTTTGGCGCAGGACACCATGACGCCGAGGTCAACAACCTCGTAGTTGTTACACTGCAGCACCACACCGACGATATTCTTGCCGATGTCGTGCACGTCGCCTTTGACGGTCGCCATGAGGATCTTGCCGTTGTTCTTGCTGGCGTCGACGATGCCAAGCGCGGCATTACGGGCTTTTTCTTCTTCAATGAACGGAATCAGGTAGGCGACCGACTTCTTCATGACGCGGGCGCTTTTGACGACCTG
>CAITZE010000119.1 GCA_903896775.1 uncultured bacterium | reverse complement strand
GAAGGTGGTCAGATGCCTCTGTTCCGCCGCTTGCCCAAGCGCGGCTTCACCTCCATCGGCCGTAAGAAATTCGTGCCCGTCAACATCGGCCGCTTGCAGGCTGCTGTCGACGCTGGCCGCATCGACGCCAAACAGACCGTGACCATCGGCGTGCTGGTGGATGCCGGCATCGTGCGCAACGCTCACGACGGTATGCGCCTGTTGGCCGACGGTGAGTTGAAGACCAAGCTGACCATTGAAGCCACCTTCGCTTCCAAAGCCGCTCTCGCGGCCGTGGAAAAGGCCGGCGGTTCGGTCACGATCCTGAAGAAGCCCGAGAACGAACACAGCAAAGCTCAGGCCGCTAAGACCAAGGCGAAGAAAAACAAAGGCGCGAAGTCCACTCAGGCTTCCGCTTAAATCTCGCCTCTGAACGTTAAGCCCGCACCGGAATAGTAATGGCATCAGCCGCCGACCAAATTGCAGCTAACCTCAACCTTGGAGTCTTCTCCAAGGCGACTGAGCTTAAGCGCCGCATATGGTTCGCCATGGGCGCGCTGATCATTTACCGCATGGGCACGTTCATCACGCTGCCCGGTATCGATCCGGTCGCGATGGCGGAAGTCATCAAGTCGCAAAGCCGCGGCGTGCTCGGATTGTTCGACGTCTTTTCCGGCGGCGCTTTGTCGCGCATGAGTATCTTCGCGCTCAACATCATGCCGTACATTTCCTCGGCGATCATTATTCAGCTGTTCTCGTCGGTCAGCCCGGCGCTCGAGCAGATGAAGAAAGAAGGTGTGTCCGGCCGCATCAAGATGAATCAGTACACGCGTTATCTGACCGTGCTGATCACTGCGTTGCAGGCTATCGGTATCGCGACAGGCTTAGAGTCCGCGGCCGGCGCCAGCGGCTTGGCCGTGGTTATGAACCCCGGCCTGTTCTTTAAATTCACCACGGTCATCACGCTTGTCGGCGGTACCATGTTCCTGGTGTGGTTGGGTGAGCAGATCAGCGAACGCGGCATCGGGCAGGGGATCTCGCTACTGATCTTCGCCGGCATTGTCGCGGGTCTTCCTGGCGGCATCGTCAACTTGCTTGAGCTGGGCCGCACCGGTGCCATTTCGCCTTTCATCATCGCGCTGTTGGCGGTTGGTGCTGTGGCTGTCATCGGCTTCATCGTCTTCGTCGAACAGGCGCAGCGAAGAATCCTTGTGCAGTACCCGAAGCGACAGCAGGGTAATAAAGTTTATGGCGGCGAAAGCTCGCACCTGCCGTTAAAGCTCAACACCTCGGGCGTGATTCCGCCAATCTTCGCGAGTTCGCTTCTGCTGCTGCCGTTGACCGTCGCTGGTTTCCAGGGCGCCAACGGCGCGGGTGGCTCGGGCTTCCTCAATACGATGGGCGCGCTTTTGGGCCGCGGCCAGCCGCTCTATCTGTTCCTGTATTCAGTTCTGATCACGTTCTTCGCGTTCTTCTATACCGCCGTGGTTTTCAACCCGACGGAGACCGCAGAGAATTTGCGTAAGTATGGCGGCTTCATTCCGGGCATTCGCCCCGGCAAGAACACTGCCGATTACCTCGATTACGTCCTCACTCGTTTGACTGTGCTCGGTGCGATCTATCTTATTGTGGTCTGTTTGATCCCCGAATTCCTGATTAGCCGGCTTAGCGTGCCATTCTACTTCGGCGGCACCAGCCTGATGATCGTGGTCAATGTCACGCTTAACACCGTTCAGCAGATCCAGGCCCATCTGCTTGCGCACCAATATGAAGGGCTTTTGAAAAAGTCGCGTCTGCGCGGCAGCAAGTAGGCTGATATGGCGGGCAAGCGGCTGATTCTGATGGGCCCCCCCGGGGGCGGGAAAGGTACGCAGGCCAAGCGTCTGCAGGATCGTTACGGCATCGTGCAGCTGTCTACAGGGGACATGCTCCGGGCTGCGGTAAAAGCAGGCACCGCTCTGGGCAAGCAAGCCAAAGCGGTGATGGATGCCGGGAAACTGGTGTCGGACGATTTGATAATCACGATGATCGCCGAGCGGGTTGCTCAGGCGGATTGCGGCAAGGGCTTCATCCTCGACGGCTTCCCGCGTACGGTGCCGCAGGCGGAAGCTCTGGATAAGCTTTTGAAAGATAAAGGAATTGGTCTCGATAGCGTGATTGAAGTGGCGGTGCCAGATGCCCGCCTGATCGAGCGGATTACCGGCCGGTTCACCTGTGCCAAGTGCGGCGAGGGGTACCACGACAAGTTTAAGCAGCCCAAGAAGGCCGGGGTTTGTGATGTATGCGGTTCGACGGAGTTTACCCGCCGGGCAGACGACAATGCGGAAACGGTTGGGGCTAGGCTGAAGGCCTACCACGACCAGACGGCTCCCCTGATGCCTTACTACAAGGCCAAGGGGTTACTGAAAGTGATCGACGGTGACCGGGATATGGACGTGGTAACCGGCGATTTGGAAAGGATTTTAGGGACCTGAGGCGTGTTGACACCCGAGGCTAACTGCCTATAATAGCGCGCTTTTCGGGTTGCGCGCAGCGCTCTCAGACAACTTTGGCATTAAATTAAGGAGTACGGGCTTTGGCACGTATTGCTGGCGTCAACTTACCGACTAATAAACGCGTCGTAATCGCTCTGCGTTACATCTACGGCATTGGCCCGACCAACGCGGTCGAGATATGCCAGCGTGTAGGCATTGCCGATAACCGTCGCGTCAATCAATTGACGGAAGACGAGATCATTCGCATCCGCGACACCATCGACCGTGACTTCACGGTGGAAGGCGATCTGCGCCGCGAAGTAGCCATGAACATCAAACGTCTGATGGACCTTGGTTGCTACAAGGGCCTGCGTCACCGCAAGGGTCTGCCGGTTCACGGTCAGCGCACGCACACCAACGCGCGTACGCGTAAAGGGCCGTCCAAGCCCATCGCCGGCAAGAAGAAAGTTACCAAGTAATCACGCGGGCTCGGGGATTTTTCCCGGGCTACTGTTCCAGGATAAGAGAAGACCATGGCCAAGCCAGAAACCGCCGCTGCAACCACCGAGACCGCCGCACCGCGCGCCCGTAAGCGCGAGCGCAAGAACATCAGCTCGGGTATTGCGCATGTGAATGCATCCTTCAACAACACCATGATCACGATCTCCGACGTGCAGGGCAATACGATTGCCTGGTCGTCGGCGGGATCGCAGGGCTTCAAGGGTTCGCGCAAGTCGACCCCTTACGCTGCCCAGGTCGCGGCTGAAACTTGTGGCCGCAAGGCCATGGAACACGGCATGAAAGTGCTGTCGGTGCTTGTGAAAGGTCCGGGTACGGGCCGTGAGTCGGCGCTGCGCGCTCTGCAGGCCGTCGGCTTCACCATCACGTCGATCCAAGACGTGACGCCGGTGCCGCATAACGGCTGCCGTCCGCGCAAACGTCGTCGCGTTTAATTTTAATCCCCGCTGCCGGGACTCTCCCACCGGCGGCGTTTATGTGGGCCTCCCAGCTTGAGCTGGCCCGCGATGGTTTATCGGGATCAACACCTCAATCTAGGTGGAACGAACCGTGATACAGAAAAACTGGCAAGAACT
>CAITZE010000118.1 GCA_903896775.1 uncultured bacterium | reverse complement strand
CCTGAAGCCGGAGTTCAAGGTCTATGCGCAGGCGATCATCGATAACGCCAAGGAATTGGCCGAGACGTTGCGTAAGGGCGGTCTTGAGATCGTCGCCGGCGGTACCGACACGCACCTGATGCTGGTCGATCTGCGGCCCAAGAAGCTGACCGGGAATGTGGTCGAGCATCTGCTCGAGCGTGCCGGCATGACCTGCAATAAGAACGGTATTCCCTTCGACCCCGAGAAGCCCACCGTGACTTCAGGCGTTCGCCTCGGCACGCCGGCCGCGACGACCCGCGGTTTCGGTAAAACGGAGTTCCGCCAGATCGGCGAATGGATCTGCGAAGTCATGGATGCCCAGGTCGCCAATCCGGGTCAGACGGCAGCCGTGGAGCAGGATATCCGCGTCCGCGTCCAGAATTTGTGCCGCAGGTTTCCGATTTATCAATAAATTGGGGTCACAAAGCGCTATTAAGGGGACTAATAGGGTAAGGGGATAGGATACATGCGTTGTCCTTATTGCGGACACATGGATACCCAGGTGAAGGATTCACGGCCGACCGACGACAACTCGGCCATCCGTCGCCGCCGTTCGTGCCCGGCCTGCGCCGCGCGCTTTACGACCTTCGAGCGCATCCAGTTGCGCGAACTGACCGTTGTGAAAAAGGGCGGTCAGCGGTTGCCTTTCGACCGCGACAAGATCGCGCGCTCCATTACTCCGGCTTGCCGCAAACGGCCCGTGGACGAGGAGCGCATCGAGCGTGTCGTGAACAGCATTCAGCGCCGTCTCGAGAGCATGGGCGAGTCCGATATCCCGTCCAGCGTTATCGGCGAAATGGTGATGGAAGCTTTGCAGGGTCTCGATAAAGTGGCGTATATCCGCTTTGCGTCTGTTTACAAAAATTTCCGTGAAATCAAAGACTTTGAAAGCTTTGTTGAGAATCTAGCGGAACCGTCTGTCGTCGAACACGAGGGGTAATGTCCAAGGCTTCGGCTTCTTCCGGCGCCGACGCCGTGTTCATGGCGGCGGCGCTCTCCTTGGCGACGCGTAACCTTGGCGACACCTGGCCCAATCCCGCGGTGGGCTGCATCATCGTTAAAGACAATGTGGTTGTCGGGCGCGGCTGGACTCAGTCGGGCGGTCGACCCCATGCCGAGACCGAAGCGCTTCGGCGCGCAGGTACCGCAGCCAAAGGTGCCACGGCCTATGTCACCCTCGAACCTTGTAGCCATTTCGGCCAAACGCCGCCGTGCGCCGACGCTTTGATCGCCGCCGGCATTGCGCGCGTGGTTGTTGCTGCCGGCGACCCTGACCCGCGTGTGTCCGGACAGGGTATCGCCAAACTGAAAGCCGCCGGTATCGAAGTCGTTCAGGGCTTGGAACGAGATGCCGCGGAATGGCTTAACGCCGGCTTTTTGATGCGCGTGACTCAAAACCGTCCCCTGTTTATGTTGAAGACCGCCGCTAGCCTGGATGGCCGTATTGCGCTCTCCAATGGCGACAGTAAGTGGATCACGGGCCCTGAAGCGCGCCAAGCGGTGCAGGCTTTGCGGGCTCGGTTTGACGCCATTCTGATCGGTTCGGGCACGGCTTTGGCCGATAACCCACAGCTCACATGCCGGATCCCGGGTTACATGGGGCGACCTAAGGTGCGGATCGTCTTGGATCGGCGTCTGCGCCTGCCGCTGACCTCAAACCTGGTGAAGACCGCCAAGGACATCCCGACTTGGGTTGTGACCTCGGACGTGAGCCCCAAAGCCGAAGCTTTGGCGGCGGAAGGTATTGAAATCATTACCGCCCGGCCCGGTGAAATCGGCAGGGTTTTAGCCGAGCGTGGTCTAACCCGTGTGCTGGTCGAAGGCGGCGGACAAGTGGCAGCATCCTTTTTGCGTGATGAAATGATCGATGTACTGGCGTGGTTTAGGTCCAGCAGCGTCATCGGCGGTGACGGATTGCCGGCGGTTACCTCGCTGGACGCCAGCTACATGGCAGCGGTACCGGCTTTTAGGCGCTTACTGACCCTTGTATTTGGGTCCGATACACTCGATATGCTGGTCCGTTAAGTCATTTCGGCGACACACTCTTATGTTCACAGGCATAATTACTGACCTCGCGACCATCGCCGAGGTCGCCCAAGGCCAGGCCGCGAAGCGCTTCCGGCTGACGACGGCCTATGATTTGAAGACCGTGGATATCGGCGCTTCCATAGCCTGCAATGGGTGCTGTTTGACCGTGGTCGAGAAGGGGCCAGATTGGTTCCTCGTGGATGTCTCGCAAGAGACCCTCGACAAAACCACCCTTGGCGTCTGGAAAGCCGGCGACCATGTGAATCTGGAACGACCGTTGAAAGTCGGCGACGAGTTGGGCGGTCATTTGGTGCTGGGACATGTGGACGGCGTTGCGACGGTCAGAGCCGCCCGCGACGAGGCCGGGTCAAAGCGCTACACCATCGTGCCACCAAAGGAATTTGCCAAATTTGTCGCGGCCAAAGGCTCGGTCTGTCTCGACGGTGTGTCTTTGACTGTGAATGAAGTCGATGCCGATAGCTTTGGTGTCAATATCATTCCCCACACGCTGGCCGTGACGACCTTTGGCAGCCTCAAGGTAGGCAGCCGCCTCAACATGGAAATCGACACCCTGGCGCGCTATGTTGCGCGTCTTATGCAGCCAACATCCTGACGCAAGTGAACAACGTGCCCGACACCGCGCGCAATACCGCCGACCACGCCGACTTTTTGTCTTCGATTGAAGAAATCCTCGACGATGCGCGCAACGGGCGCATGTTCATTCTCGTCGATGATGAGAGCCGCGAGAACGAAGGCGACCTGATTATTCCGGCGCAGATGGCGACACCCGAAGCCGTCAACTTCATGGCCAAACATGGGCGCGGGCTGATCTGCTTATCGATGACCCGCCAGCGCACTGAACATCTGCGTCTGCCGCTGATGCCGGCCCATAATCAATCGCGGCTCTCGACCGCTTTCACTTTGAGCATTGAAGCGCTTACGGGTGTTACGACCGGTATTTCCGCCGCCGACCGCGCGCGCACGATTGCCGTCGCCATTGATCCCGCGTCGGGTCCAGCGGATCTGTCGAGCCCAGGCCACGTGTTTCCCTTGATGGCCAAAGACGGCGGTGTGCTGGTGCGCGCGGGTCATACCGAAGCAGCCGTGGATGTCGCTCGCTTGGCGGGACTCATTCCAGCCGGCGTGATCTGCGAAATCATGAACGACGACGGCTCCATGGCGCGGATGCCGGACTTGATCAAGTTCGCGCAGCTGCACGGTTTGAAGATCGCCACGATCGCCGACCTGATCGAATACCGCCGGCGTAAAGAACGCTTGGTGAATATGGCGGCCGAAGCGCCTTTCACGTCGAAAGTCGGCGGCGACTGGATGATGCGGGTTTACGTCGATGCCGTCACAGGCGAAGAGCACGTCGTCCTCATCAAAGGCACGATGAATGCCGAAGCGCCGGTCATGGTGCGCATGCACCACGTCAATCTTTTGCCCGACCTGCTGGATGATGCGCAGTCGGTGCGCAGCGGCGAATTGCACCAAGCCATGCAGATGGTGGCCGATTTTGGCCGTGGCGTGATCGTCCTGTTCCGCGACGGTACACCCGGGCGGTTGGCGGAACGCATCCGTGCCAAGGCCCGCGGAGAAGAACATACTACGCGACTCGTCGACTATGGTGTGGGGGCGCAGATTTTGGTCGACCTCGGCATCAAAAACATGATTCTACTGACGAATACTTCGAAGGTTATTGTCGGCCTTGAAGGTTACGGCTTGCATGTGGCCGAGCAGCGGCCAATCAAAGTTGGGTGAGCCCATGAACATGATTTCAGAGCGCGTTACACCAGCAGCCCGTCCCGACGCGGTGCTCGCATTATGGCGTGGAACCGTGGGCAAATGTCCGAACTGCGGTAAGGGCGCACTTCTGCACCGTTATCTTAAAGTCGTGCCGAATTGCTCCGAATGCGGTGAAGCCTTCAGTCATCTGCCCGCCGACGACATGCCGCCATGGCTGACGATCATCATCGTCGGGCAGTTGCTGTTCGGTAACGTCTGGTACGTCGAGCGGCACTACGACATCCCGGTTTGGGTGGAGATGGTGGGCTGGCCGGCGTTAGGTTTGATTCTGACGCTGCTTCTGCTGCCGCGCTGTAAGGGTTTCGTGCTGGCGCTGCTGTGGATCATCCGCCGTGATAAGGCAGAGCCAGCCTAGCGCCCGCGTTACTTTCCTTTCGGACAGACTTTTGGGTCGGCACTCATCTGCTTGAGATAAGCAATCAGATCGAGACGCGATTCCTCATCGGGAACGCCGGCATATTGCATCGTGGTATCCGGCAAAAAGCCCATGGGATCGGCAAGGAACGCGTTGAGATTTTTCTCGTTCCAAACGAGTTTCGATTCCGTGATCGCTTCAGAATAGTTGGCAAAGTCGGGCAGGGAACCGGCTTTGCGGCCAACAACACCACAGTGCTTAGGGCCAACCTTGTTGACGTTGAAGGCGTGGCAGCCGGCGCATTCCGTGTACATGACCTTGCCGGCAGCGGGATCACCCTCGTGAGGCGAAGCAGCAAAGACAGCCAATGGGCTAAGAATAGCGGCGGCGAATACGGCGACGCGACGCAACGGGCTGGGCGAGACCAAAAGAACGCTCCTGAGAATGTTAAGGCGATACCATCGCGATTTCGACGATGCCGCTAAATAACGGCCGACTTAGCCGAATTCAACTCGCCGGACGCTACAAACCAGACGCTATCGGCTAAGGCACTGTAAATACGCATTTATATTCGGAACTGATGCTACGGAGGCAAGCTTGACTAACAGGCTTGCGTAAGGCGGCGCGTGCGCTGCGGCGGCGGGCATGTTGATTTTTTGTTACTTTCCTCCGCCATGAAAATACCTAGACTGTCGGCCATCTTGGGCCTGGGCCGTCACCACACAAAATTGCGGTCTAGAGATTGATCGAGGGAGATCGAGTGTTATGCGTTTTAAATGGGGAATAGTTGGCATTGCTTTGGCGATCGGGATCGGACCCGTAAACGCCGCGGAGCACCAAACAGAATATAAAGCCGCCGCCGCTGCTGCGGCCTCAAAGCAAGTCGACATTGCGCTCGTTCTTGCGGTTGACGTTTCGGCGAGCGTCGATGAGGGCGAGGCAGGGATTCAACGCGCCGGATATATTTCGGCAATGCGCGACCCGAAAGTGGTCGACGCCATTAAAGGCGGTCTTAACGGCCGCATCGCGGTTGCCTTTGTCGAATGGGCAAGCCCCAGCGACCAACGCTTGTTAGTGGACTGGCACATCATTTCTGATGCTGACAGCGCCAATGCCTTTGCCGAAGAACTTGAAAAGGCGCCGTACAAACCAGGCAGCACGACGTCTATCAGCGCCGGTCTCGACTATTCGGTTAAGCTGATCGCCACGAGCGGCCTTCAAGCGATCCGCCGCGTGGTCGACATTTCGGGCGACGGTTACAGTGAGTACGGTCGTCCGATTAAAGAATCACGCGACATGGCAGTCAAAGCCGGCGTTACCGTCAACGGCCTGCCGGTCATGAACGAACGCGCCAAATACCGCGAAGCGATCCCGCCCGATCTCGATAAATACTACACCGAGAACGTCACGGGGGGCCGTGGCGCATTCACCCTGCCGGTTAAGAAACTCGAAGATTTCCCACGTCTGATCCTTCAGAAGCTGATCCTGGAAATCGCGAGCCTTGAAGCACGTCCACCGCTTCCCTTCGAAGCGATCGAAGTACGTAAGCCGTCTTAAGGCAATTTACGCTGCTGCGG
>CAITZE010000117.1 GCA_903896775.1 uncultured bacterium | reverse complement strand
TCTCACCCCGAAAAGACAGGCAAAACCGCAATGCGGCTTCGTACAAAGGGCTCACATTGTAACGTTCAGCAATCTCGCTAAACATACACGCCCCTTCGATCCACAACTCTCGCTGCTGAGTAGGCCACGCGGCGCGGTGATCTCCTTCGGCAAAAACCGTCGAGCGGTCGATCAATCCGGACAAGAAACCGAAACAAAGTGGCGTGCGGACAACTAGACTTTGTGATTGATCCGCCAAGTCCTGCAGCAAACCGCTGCTGATCAAGCGCGTGTCCATCATGTTGAAGTTGGCCTGAATTTCCGCCAAAGCGTTGCATCCGACCAAAGGCGCTGCTTCCTCAGGGGACCGCACTGACACCCCCAGCGCCCGCACTTTTCCCTCCGTCACGAAGCTTTTCAGTGCCGTGAGGATATGCAAGCCCGAAACTGTATTTGCCTTCGATGACTTCGAAGGCATTGAGAAGGGCGTTGCCAATTATTCTAAGCTGCTTGAATCCGGCCTATTTCAGGGCCGCATTCTTGTTCCGCCTTGCAGCGAAGAAGTCTCGCGCCGCTTTGGCTTTCTCGATATTTCCAAGACCGCGCTCTGGTTGCCCAATCGGTTGATCAATATCGTTGCCCAGTAGTGCCGCGTCGTAAGGCGCTTGACCGCCCTTGTTTCCGGGAGTAGGAAAACAGTCCGTGGTGATTTGAGACCGGATTGCGGCCACGTTAAAAACCGCTAAAAGGTCGAGGGCTTCAGCCCCCGTGCCAGATCCGGTCGGGGGCTTTTTTATTTGCCCCGCTTATGTATGTGGCCGAGGACAAAAATCATGAGCATCGACTACGAAAGCCAGCGCGACTGGGATCCGCAAACACAGATGGTTCGCGGCGCCACCGAGCGCAGCCAGTTCAGCGAAACCAATGAAGCCATATTTCTCAGCTCCGGTTATGTCTATGAGAGCGCCGAGGAGGCCGAGAAGTCCTTTAAAGGCGAGTTGGAACGCTATGTCTATTCGCGGTTCCGCAATCCAACCGTCAGCATGTTCGAAAAACGCCTCGCGTTGATCGAAGGCGCAGAAGAATGCCGCGCCATGGCCAGCGGCATGGCTGCCGTTTTCGCCGCGCTTGCTTCGCACCTCAGCGCTGGTCAGCGCTTGGTAGCTTCACGCGCGATTTTCGGATCGTGTCAGTATATCTGTGCCGAACTCTTGCCTCGCTTCGGCATCAAAACCGACTTCGTCGATGGCGCTGATCTCGCTCAATGGAAAGCGGCACTCGCGACGCCCGCCCACGCTGTATTTCTGGAATCGCCGTCCAATCCCGGCTTGGAGATGATCGATTTAAAGGCCGTCTGCGACCTCGCGCACCAAGCCGGCGCACTTGTCGTCGTTGACAATGTCTTCGCTACACCGATCCTGCAAAAGCCGTTTAAGTTCGGTGCCGACGTCGTCGTGTATTCGGCGACCAAGCACATCGACGGACAGGGCCGTTGCCTGGGCGGCGCGGTGCTCAGCTCCAAACAATTCATTGTCGATAAGCTCACGCCATTTATGCGTCATACTGGCCCCAGCCTCTCGCCCTTCAACGCTTGGGTTCTGCTCAAAGGCCTGGAGACGCTGGATTTGCGCGTACAACGCCATTGCGAAAATGCCCTGACGATTGCGAAAGCGCTGGAAAAACAGAAAGGCATTACGCGACTGCTTTATCCCTGGCTGCCCAGTCATCCTCAGCACAATCTCGCGAAGGCACAAATGACGGCGGGCGGATCAGTGATCTCGTTTGAACTGGCGGGCGGTAAGGAAGCAGCTTTTCGCCTCCTTAATCGCCTCAGGATCATCGATATCTCCAATAATCTCGGAGATGCAAAGAGCCTGATTTGCCATCCGGCGACGACCACTCACCAGCGCCTGACGCCGGAGGATCGTGCGCATGTCGGCATTACCGACGGTTTTGTGCGCCTCTCGGTGGGACTTGAGAGTGTCGACGATTTGCTGGCCGACCTGAATCAGGCTTTCCAAAGCTAACTTCGCGTCGGGAGCCTTTAATTACCGCCTGCGGGTCCTATATGCTTGGGGCCGGCACAATGAACTTATCTGGATCCATGTACGAAAAAGTCACGCGCAATATCAGCGTCTCGGTCAGCCCGTTCTATCTGGAGGAGCAGTCTTCGCCCGATGAAGACCGCTTCGTCTGGGCTTACCGCGTCAATATCGAGAATCGCGGCGCGGAAACTGTGCAGCTATTGGAGCGTCATTGGCGCATTACGGATAAGTATGGCCGCTTGCAGGAAGTCAAAGGTCCCGGCGTCGTCGGGGAAAAGCCGGTTTTAAAGCCCGGCGAGTCGTTCGAATACTCCAGTGGGTGCCCTTTAGCCACGCCATCGGGCATTATGGCCGGCACCTATCAGATGACGACCACGGGCGGAGAACGCTTCGACATTGAAATTCCCGCTTTTTTTCTCGATAGTCCTCACGATAAAGCGGTCATAAACTGAGATTCACGGTCGAAACTCCGAATCATCCCGCTTACGATCCACGCTTCAGATCCAAGGTGCGCCATGACTTTCGTTCCTGAAAAGCCATCCACCGCTACCGCCGGCAGCAGCATCGTCCGCCCTTCCCGCGCGGAAGCCGAGAAAGCCGTACGCACCCTCATCCTATGGGCTGGCGATAACCCCGATCGCGAGGGATTGGAAGATACCCCTTCGCGTGTTGTACGCTCCTATGAGGAATTTTATGTGGGCTACCAGCAAGATCCCGTTGAGATCTTGCGCACCACTTTTGAAGAGACCGAGGGCTACGATGAAATGGTGGTGTTAAAGGACATCACCTTCGAGAGCCATTGTGAACATCACATGGTCCCAGTCATCGGCAAAGCTTATGTCGCTTACCTGCCCGCAAAGCGCGTCGTTGGAATCTCAAAGCTCGTACGCGTCGTCGAGGCTTACGCAAAACGTCTGCAGATTCAGGAAAAGATGACGGCGCAAATCGCCAATGCCATCAACGACACTCTGCACCCCAAAGGTGTTGCGGTCGTGATTGAGGGCGAACATCAGTGCATGACGACGCGCGGCGTTCACAAACCCGGTGTCGGCATGGTGACATCAACAATGTTGGGTGCGTTTCGCGAAGACGCGTCCACGCGACGCGAATTCCTCGCCATCATCGGTAAATAAGTGGTGGCAAATAGCCGTCTCGCAAACGCCGCTTAATGGACGTATTGCGACATGACTTGGCGTATCTGCGCCTGCAATTCCGCATCCAGCGAGTCGAACGAAGAGATAACCAGACGCGCCCAGACCTGTTGTTTGTCGGCTTCGGTCGCACCTTCGATGACTGTCTGAGTCCCGCGCGCATTGCCGTTCGCCGACGACAAGACTTTGCCGGACGGATCTACGATAGCGACTTCAAGATCCAGCGTAGCGTCATATTCCGCCGACTGATCTTTCGTGAACCAGCCCGCGATGCCCTTCTTCACAGGTAGAAGCTTTTCGATGATATCGCCTTTGCGGATCGTGATGCGCAGAGTGTTGACGCTGTTACCTGTAAGGGCAAAGCGGGCGGCGGCCCAAGCCCGCGCGCCGTCCTCAAATCTGACTTGCGAGCGATAGTTCACATGGGGGTATTCCCGCGGCGGCGTATCTTCGATCTTCAAGTCGAGCGCGGTGGCATCGACATTTAAAACCGTTTTGTTCGCGAATTGAAGCGTTGGCGCGTCTTGCGCCCTGGCGGGCAATGCGCCGGCCAAAACAAAGAGGGCAATTAAAATATGTGCGAAATGAAAACGCATCATGGCGAGTCACCTTTTTCGATTTCAATCCGGTCTTGCTCAGTTTGATGCCTACGGACACTGGCATCAAGGTCTTCGACTTTAAATACATAGTCCGCGCGGCAGAATTCGCACGTCATGTGGATTTGGCCGTCTTCGGCATAGGAACGGACTTCTTCCGATGGAAACGACGCCAGTATGCGTTCGGTGCGCTCTTGTGAGCAGCGGCATTTCGAACGTATTGGCCGGCGCGCAGACGGTACAACGCCGACGGTGATAAAAAGTCGCGTTAAAAGCCGTTCCGGCGACAACGATAAATCCAGCAATTCGGCGTTCTTGACGCTACCCATGAGAATCACAGCGGTGCGCCATGCGTCCTCCATTTCCTCGCGGCTCAGAAGTTGCAAGCCGCCTTCTTCGGGCATGCGCTGCAATAGCAGCGCCGATGCCGTCCACGGTTGGCCGGGCGCTGTCGGCGCCGCAACGGCAACCTTCAAAGCGGACTCTAGCTGTTCGGATTGGCGGAAATAATGATGCACGGCCTCCGCCACGCCCTCGCCTGATAACTCAACGATACCTTGGTACCTTTCGGTATCAGGCCCCTGGTCGACCGTGAAAGCCATATGCCCTCCCGATCCCAGGAGATGCGGCATGAAGCCGCCGGGACGGTTGCGCGCCAGCTCAGCGGTCAGGCTTTCGGCGTCGAACTTGGTACAGCCGCGCACATCGCCGCCGCTGGTGACATCCGCCACCAGCATGCTGACAGGGCCTTTGCCCTGAATCTGCAGTGTAAAGACGCCGGTATATTTGAGCCCACCCGCGAGTGCCACTGCTGACACCACAGCTTCGGCCAAGAGCGCGGACACCGGTTCAGGGTCTTTGTGGCGCGCGAGGATATCCGTGACTGCCGCCGTAAGCCGCACGAGGCGTCCGCGGAAAGCGCCACCATTCACCAGAAAAGGCAGGCAGACATCAGCCGCGGGGTTCGCATCAAAACTGGCGCCGGATGGGGCCGGCATCAACTCAAGCACCACAGAAGCACACCCTTTTGGGCATGCAGGCGATTTTCGGCTTCATCCCAGACCACGGAATGGGGACCTTCGATAATGCCGTCTGTGACTTCCTCACCGCGATGGGCAGGCAGGCAATGCATAAACAGCGCGTCGGGTTTGGCGCGCGCTATTAGGTCGTCATTGACTTGAAATGGCGCAAGCAAATTATGACGGTTCGCCGCGGCATCACCCATCGAAACCCAGGTGTCGGTCACGATGCAGTCGGCGTTTTGTACCGCTGCTTTGGGATCGGTCCCAACCGTGATCTTCGCCCCCTTAGAACGGGCCCACGCGACAGCCTTTTCGGAAGGCTCAAGCCCCCTCGGGCACGCCAGGCGCAATTCAAAATCAAACTGTGCTGCGGCATGAATGAAGCTGGTGGCGACGTTGTTACCGTCGCCCGACCAAGCCACCACCGCGCCCTTGATAGGGCCTTTGCGTTCTTCATAGGTCATCACGTCCGCCATGATCTGGCAGGGGTGAGATTCGTCGGTCAAACCATTGATGACTGGCACCGTCGCGAACTTCGCCAATTCGTGCAGCTTTTCCGGCGCGGACGTCCGCAGCATGATGATATCGACGTAACGCGACAGGACGCGCGCCGTATCGGCAATAGACTCACCTCGTCCAAGCTGCGTGTCCTGAGGCGACAAGGTAACAACGCTACCGCCCAACTGCTGCATACCCACCTGAAACGACACGCGCGTACGCGTGGAAGGCTTTTCAAACAGCATGGCCAGCGTGCGTCCCGCCAAAGGCTTATCGGTGGAATCGCCGCCTTTTCGCTTGGCCTTCAAGGACGCAGACGACGTCAGGATAGAGCGCAACGTCTCCGATGACAGAAGATCTAAATCCAGAAAATGTTTCAACGGGGCGGGCATGAGAATGTGCCTTGTAATCGGCTGATGAGTC
>CAITZE010000116.1 GCA_903896775.1 uncultured bacterium | reverse complement strand
CCGATCTGGGCGAAGCTGAGATGAAAATGTGCTTTCAGGTTGGGATAGATAGCCAGCAGCAGCGACTGCATCATATCGTTCAGCAGATGGCAGAAGCCGACCGCGAACAGCACCGTGAAGGCGGTGCTGTGGACAGTCTGCGCGGGCGCGGGCTTTGTCATGGCGGCGCGCAAACTGCGCCCAGCCGCGGCGCTTGGCTAGTCCGCAAAGCGCAAACCGGCCATGCAGCCTAGAGCGGCGGGGTCCACAAAACGTCGCGGATATGCGGCGCCCCGCTGGCCAGCATCACCAGGCGGTCGAACCCCAGGGCGACGCCGGATGCGGGCGGCATCCGGGCCAGCGCCGCCAGGAAGTCCTCGTCCAGTGGATAGTCCTCGCCATACAGGCGCGCCTTCTTCGCCATTTCGGCGCTGAGGCGGGCGCGCTGCTCGGCGGCATCGGTGAGCTCGCCAAAGCCATTGGCCAGTTCGACGCCGCAGGCATAAAGCTCGAAGCGCTCTGCCACATTACTCTGCCCGGGCTTGCGCCGCGCAAGAGCTGCGAGGTTTGCCGGATATTCACAAAGGATAGTGGGCGCGCCGATACCCAGATGCGGTTCGATGCGCTCAAGCATGACGCGGAAGAACACATCTTCCCAAGTGTCGGACTCGCTCACATACAAACCTTGCACGCGCGCTTGGGCTTTGAGCTTATCGGGTGGCGGCGCCGGGTTCGCAGGGTCTTCCACCGTCGCAAGGAGGTCGATGCCGATGTGGCGCGCGAAGGCATCTTGCACCGTGAGACGTTCCACCGGTTTGGCGGGATCACAAACACGTCCTTGCCAGCGCAGACTCTCGCCTTGCTGGAGTGTCCGCTCGGCGGCTTTGGCGACGCCGCGCATGAGGTTTTCGCAATCAGTCATGAGCGCGCCATAATCAGTGCCTGAACGATACCACTCGAGCATAGTGAATTCGGGATGATGCAAGGGGCTGCGCTCGCCGTCGCGCCAGACGTGGCACATCTGGACAACCTTGGACATGCCGCCCGCCACGAGTTTTTTCATGGCGAATTCTGGCGAGGTATGGAGAAACCGTTGCACGCCGCTGCCCTCTTCCCCGCCGGGTTCACGCAACGACGTGGCAAAGGGCCGGATATGACGTTCCACGCCCGGCGAGACCTGAACCGCTGGAGTTTCGACCTCTATAAAGCCCTCGGCTTGGAAATAGGCACGGACGGCCTTGGTCGCCGCCCGGCGGGCATCAAGGAACGGCTTACGGCGCGCCAAGCTTTCGGGATGCCACCAGGGGGGTGTGGATGCAGGCGTCATAAACCCCTGTTAGACCATCGGCGCAAGGCAACCAAGCCCTTTCAAACTGCGGCCTTGGCGGGTCCGGGGCGGTTGCCAACTGGTTGCCAGTGGGGGGCCAACCTGATACAAGCGCGCGCGATTTCAGGGTTTCCCCATCCTTTCAGACAGCAGCGAACCAGCAAGGCTTTTCCTATGAAGATTTCAGCCAACTCCATCCGCCCCGGCATGGTCATCGACCACGAAGGCAAGCAGTGGATGGTTCTTAAGAACCAGGTCGTGCAACCCGGCAAGGGCGGCGCTTTCATGCAGGTTGAAATGCGCGACATCAAATTCGGCAACAAGAGCCAGGCGCGTTGGCGCACCGCCGATACAGTTGAGCGTTTGGACGTTCGCGAGCTGGATTGCCAGTATCTATTCAAGGAAGGCGACATGTTCACCTTCATGGACAGCACCACTTTTGACCAATTCAGCATCCCCGCCGAAATGCTGGGCGACCAAGCCGCCTTTCTGCAAGACAATATGGAAGTGTCCGTCAACTTCATCGAAGGCGTGCCGGTGGGCGTGAAGCTACCGACAACCGTCATCCTGACCGTGGTCGAGGCCGACCCGGTTGTGAAGGGCCAGACGGCGGCTTCTTCCTACAAGCCGGGCTTGCTCGAGAACGGCCTGAAGGTTCTGATCCCGCCGTTCATCGAAGCGGGCACGAAGATCGTCGTTAACACTGAAGATGTATCCTACGTCGAACGCGCGAAATAAGGGCATTTCATAATGGCTTTGCGCTCGGCCCTATGGACGGTAATGACGGGCGCGGCACAGAAAGCTGCCCGGGCGCTCAAACGCGATTTCGGCGAAATCGAGCAGCTTCAGGTATCACAAAAAGGCCCCAGCGATTTTGTCAGCGCCGCCGATCTGCGCGCCGAAAAAGTCTTGCGCCTCGAACTTGCGAAGGCTCGCCCGCGCTTCGGCTTCTTGCTGGAAGAAGGCGGCGAAGT
>CAITZE010000115.1 GCA_903896775.1 uncultured bacterium | reverse complement strand
CCTCGGTGACATCGCCGCCGGAAATGTGTGCGATCGGAATGCGCGCCAGCGACGCCGCCATCGCGCAACACAGAATTTCATAGCGATCGCCCAGCACCAACAGAAGATCGGGCTTCAAACTGTGGAGCACGCCGGCCATACCGCCGAGCGCACGGCCTGCCGCCTGGGTAATGGCGACCGCATCGTCGCCAGCCAGCCCCATATCGACTTCGGCCGCGACTTCGAAGCCATCGGCCCGCACCCGCGCGGCCGTGTTGCCTTGGGCCGCAACGAGATGCTGGCCGGTCAGCACCAACGACAACCGGAACGCTGCGTCGGCTTCAAGTGCGCGCAGCACCGGCGTTAGCAAACCGTAATCGGCACGGCCGCCCGACACCACGCAAATGTGCAGCGGGCGCGTCATGCCGGCGCGAGAAACGGGCTGGACGGCAGATTGATCAGGCGCGTCACCAGATCCTCGGTCACCGGCAGCGCAGCGCGCGGATTGCCGGCATACATCGGCAGAAGATGCATCGGCGTCCAGGCCGGCCGCGTCATCAGGCCGGCGTCGTTGGTCGCGGCCAGGATAGGCTCCAGCGCAGCTTCATAACCTTTGTCCAGGATGAGCGTCACCAGCCATTGATTGCTCTTGGCGTAAGGCATCTCGGCGAACAAGCGCCCCTGCGCAAAATCGGCGAATGCCGCGCTGTAGGCGTCCCACAGCTTGCGCTTGGCGACGACCATCACGTCGAGCCGTTCCATCTGTGCACAGCCGAGCGCCGCGTTGATATTCGGCAGCCGGAAATTCCAACCGACTTCATCGTGATTGAACGCCCAACGATGCGGCAGTTTCGCCGTCGTGGTCAGATGCCGCAACCGGTCAGCCAATATGTCATCGCTGGTCAGCACCGCGCCGCCGCCGCCGGTAGTGACGATCTTGTTGCCGTTGAAGCTAAGCGTCGCGATCGGCGCCAGCGAACCACATGGCCTGCCCTTGTAGCGGCTGCCAAGCGACTCGGTCGCGTCCTCGACCACGGCAAGGCCGTATTGTGCCGCGACCGCGTTCAGTGCGTCCATGTCGGCTGGGTGGCCGAAGATGTGCACGGGCAACAGCGCCGCGATCCGACGGCCCGTTGCCTTGTTGAAGACTTCGCCATCGCGCCGTTCAGCGATCGTCTCAAGATGGTGCGCGAGCGCGACCGGATCGATACCCAGTGTCGCCGCATCGGCATCGACGAAATGCGGGATGCCGCCAGCATGCACCACAGCATTGGCACTCGCCACGAAAGTCAGCGCCGGCAGCAGCACTTCGTCACCGGCGCGCACGCCGGCCATATGCAGTGCAAGCTGCAGCGCGACCGTACCGCTCGTCACTGAAATCGCATGCGACACGCCGCAAGCATCCGCGAGTGCCTGCTCAAATTTCTTCACATAACTACCTGCATAAGACACCCAATTGGTATCGATGCATTGGACCAGATACGCTTTCTCGTTGCCGACGAAACGCGGCTCATGCAACGCCACTTTGGTTTCGCTGGACGGCAGCACGGCGCGGATGCGGCGCACCACCTCGGTCGGATCGAGGGGAGTGGCCGGCGGCAAGGACTGCGCTGCTGCGATCATGTTCAACATGCTCAGATGTTGTAGTGGTCGTGCTTGTAGCGGCTGCGATTTTCCGGATCGGCGAACCATGTCACCGTTTCCTTCAAGCCCCGCAGAAATCCATCTCGACCACCATATCGCGGCGTCCAATTCATCAGACGTCGGGCTTTGTCGGCATCGGCGAACAGACGCTCGACCTCGCTAGCGGCGGGCCGCATGCGTTGCTCGTCCGTCGTGATCTCAACGGAGACGCCGACCGCTTCGGCGATCAGCGCCGCGGTGTCGCCGACAGAGATCTCAAAGCCGGAGCCGACATTGACTGTTTCGCCGAGCACGCCATCGGCCATCGCGGCACGGGCGAAGGCAGCGACTGTATCGCCCACGAAGGAGAAATCGCGCGTCGGATGCAGCGCACCCAATTTGATGCGGCGCTCGCCCGCGAGAATCTGCGTGGCGATGGTCGGAATTACCGCCCGCGCTGACTGCCGCGGCCCGTAGGTGTTGAACGGCCGCAGAACCATCACCGGTGTGCCGAAGGCATAATAGAATGATAGTGCGATCTGATCGGCGCCTATCTTGCTTGCCGAGTACGGCGACTGTCCTTTCAGCGGATGCTCTTCATTGATCGGCACATATCGGGCGGTGCCGTACACTTCGCTGGTCGAGGTTACGACCACGCGCGAAATGCCGAGATCACGCGCGGCCTGCACGACATTCAGCGTGCCCTTAATATTGGTGTCCACAAAGGCTTCGGGCGAGTGATAGGAGAACGGAATCGAGATCAGCGCTGCGAGATGCAGCACCACATCGCAGCCCTTCATGGCCGCACGCACGCCGCCCTGGTCGCGCACATCGCCGGCGAATATATCGAGGCTACTGCGCACGTCGTGTGCGGCGGTGTCGAGCCAGCCCCACGAATTGAATGAATTGTACAGTATGAAGGCGCGGACATCGATACCGGCACGCACCAGCGCCTCAGTCAGATGCGAGCCGATAAAGCCGTCCGCGCCCGTCACCAAGACGCGCTTGCCTTTCAACGCGGACGCTTCATAGGAAAGGTCGATGGCAAACATCGGGGTTAGCTGCGTTGATCGGATATCAGATGATGGGCACAAATCGCCTTGCTGGATAGCGCAGGCTGGCGCCGCTGAACGG
>CAITZE010000114.1 GCA_903896775.1 uncultured bacterium | reverse complement strand
TGCCTGTTTCGCCGCAATGGCGGGCATGATGGTGGTTGCGGGCGCAGCCCCTAGACCGGTCAGTTCGATCGACGAATTGCAGGCGGGGGCGCCTTCCTGGAGGCCGCTGGACGCTTCGACTATGATTCCTGAGGCTTAGAGCCTTCATGGCTTCTTGTTTCCAAGGGCAAGCAACGCGGATTGCAGATTGAGCAGGGGTTCATCGAGAACCACAGCTTCGCGCCCGCATCCTTCGACATGGTCATTCTGTGGGACGTGATCGAGCATCTTCTCGATCCCTTGGACGCGCTGTGCCGCCTCAGGAGCCTTCTCAAGCCCGGCGGCGCCCTATTGCTGAATTTCCGCGACATCGATACCTGGCAGGCGCGCTCACCGGCCAGCATGCTGCTGATCTGCGTTGCCGCCTGCATCTTCACCCCGTGTTGCGCCCCGCCGTGTATTCAGGCGCGGTAGTAGTCCAAGAACCACTTCACGAACTTGGGAATGCCGACGCCGATCGGCGTGGTGGGCTTGTAGCCCAGCGCCGCGGTGCTGGCGTCGATATCGGCCCAAGTCGCGGGCACGTCGCCCTGCTGCATCGGGGCCATCACCATCTGCGCCTTCTTGCCCAGGGCTTTTTCGATCTCAGCGATGAAATCAGTCAGTTTCTCGGACTTGTTGTTGCCCAGATTGTAGACCGCATGCGGCGGTGTGCCCGAAGCAGGCCGATCCAACGCTCGCAGTACCCCGTCCACGATATCGTCGACATAGGTGAAGTCGCGCCACATCTCGCCCTGATTGAACACCATGATCGGCTTGTCCGCCGCGATGGCCTTGGCAAACAGGATGGGCGCCATGTCCGGCCGGCCCCAGGGACCATAGACTGTGAAGAAGCGCAGACCGGTGCAGGGAATGGCGTATAGATGGGCGTAGGCCTGCGCAAAGAGTTCGTCGGCGCGCTTGGTGGCGGCATAGAGCGAATTGGGATGATCCACTGCATCGCCCACCGAAAAGGGCGTCTTCTTGTTGGCGCCATAGACGGAGGATGAGCTGGCATAGACGAAATGCTTTAGCCCTGGGAGCGCGCGCGCCAGTTCCAGCATCACCGTATGGCCCATCATGTTGGCGGTGACGTAGGCGAAGGGATCTTGTAGGCTGTAGCGAACGCCGGGTTGTGCGGCGAGGTGGATGATCGCGTCCGCACCCGCGGCGGCCAGCGCCCCGATCACGTTTTTGTCGGCGATGTCAGCTTGCTGGAAGGTAAAGTCCTTGTGTGACGCCAGGGTCTGGAGTCGCGCCTGTTTCAATGCCACATCATAATAGGGGCTGAGATTGTCTACGCCGACGACGCTGTCGCCGCGCCCCAGCAGCGTTCGTGAGACCGCGGCGCCGATAAAGCCCGCCGCACCGGTGACCAGAATTTTCCCCAATTGCGGCCTGTTCAGAGACTCGAGTAGCGAACATTGCCGGGGATCACCTTCCGGTCAATGATAGATTTGAAATTAGCCCGGATGCCGACCTGGCGCAGCATGGGTATTTTGGCGCTGCTTTTCAGGTACTTTGCGTGGCACCACCAGTATTAGCGCGTCCAGGTTCTTGAAGTCGGAGACCGAGCTGGTCTCAAAGCCGTATTCCCGCTTGACCTCACGCGGGTGGTCAGCGGGTCATGCACGATGGGTGTGATGCCGAAGGTCTTGAGCTCGGCCAGCCGGCTGTGATGGTCGAATGCCGCAAAGTTAGCCAGCAGGACATGAATGTGGATTTGCTGCTCCTCAATCAGCCTGAAGGCCAAGTCCGCAATCCCAAAATAAGCTTTTTTGCCCGCCAGCCGCCGCTATAATCAGCCCATTTCAGTTCGCTTTTTGTCTGGGCGTCGTCCCTGATCTTTTGGATTCGGGCTTCAGTTTCGTGATATCGTGCTTTGCGTAAAGCGCCCCCACCAATTGCCATGTAGGTATGGCCCTTGGTGTGGCTGCTTGCGTCGCAATAGAAGTCGAGATGTGGCAATGCTGGTTTGGGGTTGGGAATGAACATTCTGAAGAAGCCAGCTGGTAAGCAGCCCAAGGGGGCGAAGGTGAAGGAATCACCTGCGGCACAGCGTGGGAGGTTTTTAGATATGGCCAAGGAAGTTGGTGCTTCTACTCACACCCAAGGCTTCGACGCAGCCTTCAAGAAGGTCACTAAGCCTTGAGCGCGGGAGCGTACGAGTGACTTCCGCAAGAATATTTCTGAAGTCGCTGACCCCGCCAATTCTGGTGGATGCGCTTGGCCTTCGGAGCGGACCCAAGACTTACCCGTCTTGGGATGAGGCTAGTAGGGCCGCCCAGAGCTACTCCGCCAAGACGGTGAACGAGTTCCGGGTGAAGCGGAGCGCTGGGCGGCTAGTTGACGGGTCTGTCCTATGTGCCAGCGCCCTTAGCCTGGTGGCCCGGATGGTGCCTTCTACGGCCGGCTTGACCGTCACCGACTTAGGCGGTGCGACCGGCGACCTTGGCGCGGATTTCTTAGCCGCCTTTCCAGACGCCCAGTTTGTCGTCGTGGAAAACGAGACGCTGGTGGAACTGATGCAGGGCCGGTCAAAGGTGCAGTTTTCCAAGCAAATCCCGGCTTCATGCGACATCTTCTATACGAGCGGGACACTGCAATATCTGGACGATCCCATGCCCGTCCTGGCTGCGGGATTCGACTCCGCGAAGCAGCTTGTTGCGGTCGTTCACAACAGCTTTTCAGACGTGGACCTATTCCACGTCCAGACTTCGCGCCTCTTTGCCAATGGCATGGGACCAATTCCAGAAGGCTTCAGCGATCAGGATATTTCCTATCCCCACAGAACGCTGAGAGAAGATCAGATCGTGGCCCTTGCTGTGGCAAAGGGATTTGAGTGTATCTCCCGGATCAGCGAGATCGAGGGGGCCATCGATGGCAGTTACGGGAAACAGCTAGTGTTTCAGAGGCACCGGTAACCCATCACATTTAGCATTGGGTATCGGGAGGGTAACATCGCCGAACGTGAGGCCTGTTGTGACGTTAACCCATTGATTTCTAAAGTTAAAAGTGGCACTATGCTGTGGGTTTGAGTTTGGCGCCGAAAGCCCTTATGCGTCAGGCGTATTTTCCAGCGTGGGTCCATGAAAGTCATCGTCACCGGAGGAGCAGGCTTTATCGGCTCTGCCGTGGTGCGCGCGCTGATGGCGGACCCGGGTGTCCAGGTGGTGAACCTGGACAAGCTGACCTATGCCGGCAACCTGGAATCCCTGGCCTCGGTGGCGGGCAATCCGCGCTACCGTTTCGTGCAGCTCGATATCTGCGACGCGGCAGGCGTGGCGGCGTTGCTGGCGGCGGAAAAGCCGGATGCCATCATGCACCTGGCCGCCGAATCCCATGTCGACCGTTCCATCGACGGCCCGGCCGCCTTCGTGCAGACCAACATGGTGGGCACCAGCGTGCTCTTGGAAGCGGCGCTGGCCTATTGGCGCGGCCTGGATGCGGCGGCCAAGGCGCGCTTCCGCTTCCATCATGTCTCGACCGACGAGGTCTATGGCTCGCTGGGCCCCACCGGCCTGTTCCGCGAGGACAGCGCCTATGCCCCCAACTCGCCTTACTCGGCGTCCAAGGCCGGCGCCGATCACCTGGTTCGCGCCTGGCATCACACCTATGACTTCCCGGTTCTGATCACCAACTGCTCGAACAATTACGGGCCGTACCATTTTCCCGAAAAACTGATCCCTTTGACCATCGTGCGCGGCTTCAAGCGCCAGTCCATGCCGGTCTATGGCGTGGGCGAGAATATCCGCGACTGGCTGTATGTGGAGGACCATGCCCGCGCCCTGATCACCGTGCTGCGGCAAGGGCAGGTGGGCGAGGTCTACAACATCGGCGGCAATGCCGAACGCCGCAACATCGATGTGGTGCGCGGCATCTGCGGGTTGTTGGATACGATGCTGGGCGGCGCGCCCCATGCCGAGCTGATCACCTTCGTGACGGACCGGCCAGGGCACGACCAGCGCTATGCCATCGATTCCACCAAGATCCGGGGCGCGCTGGGCTGGAAGCCGCAGGAGAATTTCGAAAGCGGCCTGGAAAAGACCGTGCGCTGGTACTTGGACAACAAGGGTTGGTGGGAACGTGTGCTGTCTGGCGCCTATCGCACGGAACGTTTAGGATTGGTGACGGCATGAAGGGCATCATCCTGGCCGGCGGCTCCGGCACCCGGCTTTATCCGGTCACCCATGCGGTGAACAAGCAACTGCTGCCGGTCT
>CAITZE010000113.1 GCA_903896775.1 uncultured bacterium | reverse complement strand
GGGCTTGATGTCACCGACCCCGACCCACTGCCGACAGGCCATCCGTTGTGGGACATCCCCAATGTCGTCATCACGCCGCATACTGCCGCCACGTCTGAGCTAAAAGAAGAACGCGGCTGGATTCTCATGCGCGAGAACATGCGGCGCTATGTGGCGGGCGATAAAATGTATTCCGTGGTGGACGTAAAGCGCGGCTACTAGCGCCTGCGACCTTAACGCCTACGACGGGCGGGCTGGCCCAGTGCGCGGCGGCGAGCTTTTGGCCGCGACACATCGGCCTTGCGGTTCTTCACGGCTGCGGCATGAGCTTTAGCCGCCCAGGCCTGTAAAGCCTCGGCATCCTCGATCACATCCTCGGGCACGAACCAATAGGACAAAGCGATTTTCCGGCCGCGCGCCTCATAGGTGAAGGGACGGGATTTCTTTGCCTCAAAGTCGGCGCGACTCTCATCATCGACCTTGAAATAAAGTTCGCCGTCGCTAATGAGCCCAAACATGACACCGGCCTTGAACAATCCATTGCCTCCGAACATGGGCCGCGATGTCACGCTGCCAAAAGCAGCTAATTGCTCCAGGACGTAATCGGGAAAGAAAAAATCGGCCACGTGAGAAATCCGGCGATGAGAACAAAAGGTGCGTCGTCTTCTAGCCCAAAATGGTTTCGCAACCAACGCCCTTCCATGGGCAGCGCTTGATTTTTGGACACTAAGTCCTTTGAACTATGCGGATAAACACACGTCTTTATCCCGCACCCGTTGTGGCTTATATGTGCGGGAGAACATCTGCGCGCGAATACGGGAGAGCCGCCATGACCACGCTCGTGACTAAAAGCATGATCGCGATTGCCGTCGTTGCCTTGGGCGGCGTTGCAGCAGCTTCCTATAACCTCGCGCATAAAGCGGCGAATTCGGTGGAAGCATCGGCGGATATGATGAGAACACCCGGGGCGACAAAAACAGCAGGCAACACCCCCATCAACGCGTGCGCACTATTGTCCGACGACGAAGTCTCTGCTGCCGTCGGCGCGAAGGTCACACCTGCCGAGCGTCGCGACGATGGCGAAGTCGGCGGCAAAGGCGACTACGCACCACCCGGCACTTATTCTTCCACGTGCTTCTGGCGCTTTCTCAACGAGTCACCCGATCTCGACGATCCAGCTTTGCCGATGGAAGGCCGGCGCTTTGCTATTTTGAACGCCATGACGTGGCCCAAGGGCGGCGGTTACGCCCATCAATTCCTGCAAAGCTTCCGCGATGCCTTCAAGCAAGAAATCATCCCCAACAATCCCATCGACCTTGATATCGGCGATGAAGCCTTGTGGTGGGGCGACGGTACCGCCGTGCGTAAAGGCGATAAGAGTTTCGGAATTTCGGTCTTCCTGCAAAGCGGCGACAAAACCGAGCAGCGTAAGATGGAAGAGACCCTCGCGCGTAAAGTTGTCGGACGGATCTAGTCCGAAAACGTTTCCGCGTTCGTTTCCTCGATCTCGACCGATTTCGCTCGAAGCGCGAGGAAGGCCGAGACGGCAAACAGCGCCCAGCCGGCCATCGCGGAGACCCCGCCATAAGGGGCTGTGAAAACCGGCCCGCCGAACGACAGCGAATAAAGCCCGACCGGAAACAAGAACGATCCCGCTGCCAGCAACACCGCCGAGGCCCGCATCAACATGCGCGGTCGGCCAAACGCAAGCTGCTCCGCAATCGCCGTCACGACAATCGATCCGATGGCGTGATTGATCTGAAAGCTGGTGGCGATCTTGAACCACTCCACCGCCGCCTCGCCCGTGGGCGCCAGACTAGCTAGGCCGTGCGACGTTAAGGCCGCGGCGGCCACGGAGATCAGCGCCGAGAGTGCGGCAAAAATATAAACCCCGACCGCAAAGCGGCTGAATGTCATGCCTAAGTCCTTTGTTCAGCGCGCTTGCAACGCGTTGTTATTAGCGCGCTTGCAGCGCGACTGCTTTTTCAAGGGTGTGAAAGCCGTCCAAGAATTGGCGCTCGGCTTCGGCCACCGGTAAGGGCACCAGCTTAACATCTTTGAGGGGCTTTTCCTTGAAGTTGAGCACGCTGCGGCATTCGGCGGCGGTAAACCCCGCCAGCTGAACCGCCTCGGTTGCCGCCGCGATCCGGTCGGCTTCTTTGATCAGCGCTTTGTCTGCCGGCGCCAGCACCGGCACCAAGCCGAAGCGCATGTAGATCGCCCCGGTCAGGCGCTGCTCAAGCTCTTTGAAAACGTCGCCCACCACCGCCTTCAAAGGCGTGATCAGGTCATGGGTGACATATTCCGAGGCGTCGTGAAGCTTCGCCGCCATCAGCAGCCGGGCGCTGGCCCGAGGTTTGATGCGACGCACAATGTCCACCACCAGGTCCGAATGCTGGGCCACGCTCCAACCATGAGAACCGTGGGTTTGACCGTTCCAACGGGTGTTGCGGGCCAAACCAAGGGCAATGTCCTCGATTTCGATATCCAGGGGCGATGGCTCAATCAGGTTTAGCCGCCGCCCGGACAGCATGCGCTGCCAGGTCCGGGGAGCGTGGGCCTTTAGGTGGGCGGCGTGCGAATGGCCGGCGATTGTTACAATCGGCGGTTTGGGTGGCGGTTTCGCGGAGGCCATTAACTGTCCTTTGTAACGGGTTTAAATTTCCCAACGGAAAGAATACCTTAAAGATTCGGGGGCATTCTCCGGAAGGTGGGGTGGGCTGAGCGCGCCGAAACGGTGGCCGGCTCACGCGGAAGTATGAGCACGGCGATATGGTATCGGCCACATCAGACTATTTAAAGCCGATCAGTTTCTTGGTCGTGGATGACCGCGCCTATATGCGCCGGGTGATCAAAAGCATCCTCGAAACGCTAGGCTGTAAACGCATCGACGAAGCCCATCACG
>CAITZE010000112.1 GCA_903896775.1 uncultured bacterium | reverse complement strand
GGCGACAATGGCCTCGGCGAGCGGTTTATTGCTGTTGCCAGCTAGAATTTTCATGGATTTCCCGCTGCCCCTAAACGAACCCTACCTGGAAACAATTGACGCGTTTCAGGCGCGCGGAAAGTATCAATCTGTCACAGCACTGTAAACCTGAGTCGCGCTGTATTTTGACGCGATATTTTATCGGCGATTCTGGCCCGGATTTATCCACAGGGGGCCTGGGTCCAAAGGCCGCCGGCCCTTAGGGTCTCTGCGGCCCTGTCGCTGCGGTGTGGGTGATCAAAAGCTTCAGAAGGTCGTTCAGGGCGGCATCGGCGATGGAGAAGGCTGTAGGCCCCCAGGGGCCATCCAGAGCGCCTTCGGGAATTGTGTTGTCCAGCCTTACCGTACCCAGTTCCTTGCCGTCGCGGCCTAGCGCGTGCCACACGATGGCGACCTTATCCAGATTCGAGCCCGCCGGCGTAATGATCATCTCGCAAGTCAGCGATACTTCAGGGTTAACGTCGTCGCGTTTGACGCCGTTGTAGGTCAGGGCCTGCAGCACGGCTAGGCGCAAGGATTCGCGGCCATCACCCGGCGCGTTGTCCACCGGTTTGACCGATACCGTAGGGAATGTCGGCGCCGGGGGTTTTGTCTCCGTGGGACCCTGAGCCGGGGGCGCAATGCCGCCGATCATATCTCCAATAGCCAATGCGGCTTCGTTGCCGAGGCTGGTGGCTGTCACCATATCGCCGTCCCGCCACAAATTAGCTGCGACCGTGACGACCTGGCGATACGTGCGCACAGACGCACCCCGCCGCGAATGCAAAGACCAGGTCACAACGACCGAGATATTCTGGGCCGTGGTATCGCTGACGCGCGCTTCACCCTCAAGTGTGAAGCCCAAACCGGGATTGCTCGGGACGGCTTCGGCTGGAATTTCGAAGGACTGCAATCGTGTCGCCACCGCGGTGCTGATCTGCATGTCCAGGGGCTGCGGTACGCCGTGAACCGGCAGGACCGCAATGCCGACGGCCGTCGGCATATCGAGCAGCGGATTATCGCTAGTCACTTTTGGCGTGTCGCGAAAGGGCTGTGGAACCGCGCCGCAGCCGACCAGCATAAGAAGAGCGGCGGCAACCGCGCTGCGCGAGATGAAAAGGCGGATGTTCTGCATGCGTTACACCAATGCGATCGCGGAAAGTTGACGGCCATAGTCGGGCTCATTGCGCAAAACCGACCGGCGATAGCTAAAAAACATCGCGTCTTCAGCACAGGTATCGCGGCCCAGCGCGATCACGGTGCCGACGCCGGCTTCGCGTAACCGATCGGCGGCGAAGGCCGCGATATCGAAATGCACATGCCCATTCGCTTTAGCCGGCGTGAAATAACGCGCGAAGCCCGCATCGCGGGCGGTAAAACGGGCAAGGAATTCCGGTCCAACTTCATAAGACGTCTGACCTATACACGGCCCGACCGCGGCAACGATGCGCGCGCGTTCGGCGCCGAGTTTGGTCATGGCGAGAACCGTATTGCCGAGAATGCCGTCAAAGGCCCCGCGCCAGCCGGCATGAGCCGCGCCAATCACCGAGGCTGTGGAATCCGCCAGCAACACAGGCACACAGTCGGCAGTCAGAATACCTAGCGCGATGCCGCGTCGCGCGGTGACAAGAGCATCGGCATCGGGCGCGTCGTCCCAGGCGAAAGGCGTTTTGACAATCAAAACGTCAGATGTGTGTCGCTGTTTCACCGTCACCAGCGTGCTCGCGTCCAGCTTCTGCGCGCAGGCCGAGCGATTGGCGGCAACCACCTCGCGCGAGTCATCGGAACCGAACGCACAATTGTTGGACCCATAAAGACCGGTGGAGGTTCCGCCGTTACGGGTGAAAAAACCGTGACGCACGCCAGCGAGAGCAGCAAGTGCCTCTGTGCGGACCACATCGCGGTTCGGGGTGGTAATTTGCGCCGCTTGTTTCATGCCGGCGTATCCTGCTGGAAACCGTCCGGCGTGGCCAGGGCTGGATGCGCGAGCGCGATAACTTTGAAGAGAGCGCCCATGGCGTCGGGCTCGGTCAGACGCCGGATGCCGGATTCAATCGTTTTGGCAACCTCGGGTGGCTTGCCCTTGGCCAACTGCAGGCCGCGTAGTTTGATCCCAAGCTGGCCAAGCCAGGTGCCTTGCGCGACGGGACCGAAGACTTTTACTCCGTCAGTCCAAGCGGTGCGCGCTAAGCTGTCGAAATTCACGTGAGCTGTAAGATCGGCTTCACCAGGAGTGTCAAAAATGCCGCAGGGTTTGTGATTCCTGACCGCTTGTAAGGTCTCGCCAAATGGGATGTCCCCACCAAGAGGCGCGATGCCATGGCCGTAGTCGATCAAGAGGGCCGCACCTCCCGATGTCGCGATGCGTCGGGAAATTTTAGCAATAAAATTCTGTATCGCGAGGGAGATTTCGAAAATCGTGCCCAGCGGTGCGGAAAGTCCACGTAGAGGCTCACCTTCTTTTAAAACAATTTTGAACCCGCCCTTATCGTCGAGTCCGACGTAGCGTTCACGCCAGCCGTCAGTTGTCTTTTCAAGCTGAAGGATCGGCAAAGCATCCAGGAATTCATTGGCGACAAGGATCATTGGGCCGTCATTAACGGCGTCGATATCATCGTGCCAGGTCACGGTGTGATCCTTGAGGCTCTCACGCTGCACCTCACGCAACGCTCGGCTGCGTTCAACGAAGTGAATCTCCGCCGCAGCATTGAAACCGGGCACACGCGCCGTCGCGCGCAAAAAGTCCCGCATTAGTGTCCCGCGCCCGGGTCCGCACTCGACAAGCCGGAACGCTGCGGGTGCGCCCATATTTTGCCACACCACGGCACACCACAGGCCAATCAACTCGCCGAAAGTCTGGCTGATTTCGGGTGCAGTGATGAAATCACCTGCCGCCCCGAAGATATCGCCGCGCGCATAATATGCGTCGCTCACGGCACTCATGTAGTCGGCCATGGAGATAGGACCCGAACGCCGGATACGGTCTGCCAGCAGGGCAGCCGTTGGTGTGTCGGTCATGCGGCCGGAGCGGCGCGTCTTGCGCGCCAGATGCTGAAAGCGCCGAACAGGAGCATGGGAAGCGACAGCAGTTGGCCCATGGTCGCGCCGCCGAAAAGAAAGCCCAAGAAGGCGTCTGGCTCGCGGAAGAATTCACCGATAATGCGAGCGATGCCGTAACCGATCCAAAACACACCGGTCAGGATGCCGGGATGTTTGCGGATGTTTTCGTTGCGCCACAACAGATGCAAGACGACGAGCAACACGAGGCCTTCCAGCGTCGCTTGATAAAGCTGGCTGGGATGACGCGGGATCGGTCCGCCGCCGGGAAACACCATGGCCCACGGCACATCCGGCGCGGGGCGGCCCCAAAGCTCGCCGTTGACGAAATTCGCGAGACGCCCGAGGCCAAGACCAATCGGTGCAGCGCAGGCAACAAGATCGGCCACGTACCATTGGTTCACTTTGATGTAGCGGGCAAAAAGAATGATGGCGAGAGTGACGCCCAGCAGCCCGCCGTGGAAGGACATGCCGCCTTCCCAGGTCTTAAAGATATTCACGGGGTGGCTGAAATAGTCGCCGGGTTTGTAAAACAGCACATAGCCGAGGCGGCCGCCCAAGACTACGCCTCCCAAAACCCACAACAGAAAGTCGTCGACTTGGCTTGGTGTCATCAGCGCCGGCGGATGTTTGACCATCCAGCGCGCGTACCAGATCCCCGAGAACAGGCCGGCGATATAGGCCAGCGCGTACCAGCGCACCGCGAAAGGTCCGATCTCGAAAATGACCGGATCGAAAGCAGGAAAAATAAGAGTGAGCATCAGCGGTACGGATCCGGTTGCGAGAGGTATGTCCGCACGGTGGCGGTCACGCCGTCTTCCAGGGAGGTGAACGGTTTGGTGTAACCCGCCGCTCTCAAGCGGTCCATACGCGCTTCGGTAAAGTACTGGTATTGGTCGCGGATGTCTGCGGGCGTCTCGCGGAATGTCACCAAAGGTTCGCGGCCCACGGCGCGGTACACGGCGTTCGCCAGATCCATGAAGCTGCGCGCTTTGCCGGTGCCGAGATTGTAAAGGCCGTTGGCGCTCTTGCGCTCTAATAACCAGAGCATCACATCGCAGCAATCGTCCACGAATACAAAATCGCGCAACTGCCCACCGTCGGGGTATTGCGGATTGTGGGACTTAAACAACGGATAAGGCTCACCGGCGGCGGCCTTATGATAAATCTGCGGCACGAGGCTCGCTTGCGTGCCTTTATGGAATTCGTTGGGCCCGTAGACATTGAAAAATTTGAGGCCTGCCCAATGTGGCGGCGGCGTCGCGCCCGCAGCGGTTTCCTGAGCTACTACCAAGTCAAAGGAATGTTTGCTTTGGCCGTAGGGATTGAGGGGCTTCAGGCGCGCGAGAGCTGCGAGCGAGCCGTCGTCGTCAAATCCCAGATCGCCGTTGCCATAGGTGGCCGCCGACGAGGCGTAGATCAGCGGCACGCCACGGCGCGCGCACCACGCCCACAGCGCGCGGCTCAAGCGCACATTGACCTCGTCGAGTTTTTCAAGATCGCGTTCGGTCGTTGAAGTGATAGCGCCCAGGTGGAAGATGGCCTTCACGGCATCGGCGTTTTCATCCAGGAAGGCGAAAGTCTGTTCTGGCGCGACCAGGCACATATCGCGACGCTTGGCGATGTTGCGGACTTTATGAGGGTCGTCGCATCGATCCACAGCCGCCAGCGGCCCGAACCCGCGCGCTTCCAGGGTTGCTAGCAGATTGGATCCGATGAAACCGGCGCCGCCGGTGACGACGTACATCTCCCACACTCCTTGGCGCGCTTTAATTTGCTACTTATGCCCAACTCCGCCGTCGTCGCCAACGCTCCATTGCGCCAGTCCATTGCATCCGGGCCCGCGAATGCCGATATTAGGGCCTACATCGCAATGGAGAAACCCATGCAAAGCCAGAACCGCATTTTCGACGATATCGCCAAAGTCGCTGGTGGCGCGCTTAGCGCGCTTGGCAGCCTCAAGCAGGAAGTCGAAGCCACGGTCCGTGATCGCCTGGAGCGATTCATGGCCGAGGGCAATTTTGTTCGCCGCGAGGAGTTCGATGTTGTCCAAGCCATGGCGGCAACGGCTCGCGCCGAACAGGAAAAGCTCGCGGCACGTGTTGCCGAACTCGAGCGTGCGCTCGCGGCGATGAAGAAGCTCTAATGCGGCTGAACGCCGCACTTTGACTCACTTTTTTGCGCGTGCGTTTCATCGGGTTTGGATTCTTATCCACAGGTCTTTTTGCCGGCTTTTCGGCAGTGCACGCGACTCGGCAGAATCCCTCATGATTTAGTGTTGCGGCCTCAACATCCCTACTATATCTTGAATCGTGGATCGGCTCTTTCAAAGAACGATCCATGTCGGGCCCAAGGGGTTTTGAGGGGTCTTCTATGCAGTCAAGTACGCTTCGCCGCACGTCAACTAAGGCCGTTAGCAATCCCATCGATCTCATCGAAGAAGTCATCGCCGGCAAAGAGTGGGTCTATGACCGCCGGTGCGAAACCGAACTCGCCGTCGAGGCGCCGGGCAGCTGGTGCGATTACGGCATGTTCTTCGCCTGGTCCGAGGACCTCTCCGCCCTGCATTTCTCCTGCGCCCTCGATATGCGCGTGCAGAACAAGCTGATGGGCCAGATCTACGAACTGCTCGCCAAACTCAACGAACGTCTGTGGATGGGACACTTCGCCATCTGGGTGGAAGAGGGCATTCCCATGTTCCGCCACACCGTGCGTTTGAGCGACCGCGTCGACACCGACGCCATCGGCGAGCTGATGGAATTGGCCATGGCCGAATGCGAACGCTACTGCCCGGCGTTCCAGTTCGTCATCTGGGGCGGGCGTACCGCCGAAGATGCCATTGCCAGCTCGCTCCTCGACACTGTTGGCGAGGCTTAAGCCTAGCCTCACGCGCGGCTCCGCCGCGACTGGCGAAGCTTAAAATCCACACCAGGTTAAAACCCCACTTAGCAGTCCGCGAGGCGAGTGCTATCGTTTGCCCATGATCGAAGGCACGATACTGCTGGTTGGCTGCGGCAAGATGGGCGGCGCCCTGTTGGAAGGGTGGTTTAAGCGCGGCTTGAAGGCGGTGGATGCGATTGTTGTCGAGCCAGGCGGACGCGATGCCGTGTCGCCGTGCTCCGGGCACCGTGCACTGAGCTGCGTGCCCCACGTCAGCAACATCCCGCGCGATTTCCGCCCCGACGTCATCCTCTTTGCGGTTAAACCGCAGATCGCCGATGAAGTGGTGCCGGGTTATGCATCCTTCGCCGCGCAGCATCCGGTTTTCCTGTCGGTCATCGCTGGCAAGACCACATCATATTTTCAGCGTCATCTTGGCGGCGGCGCGGTTGTGCGCGCCATGCCCAATACACCGGCATCTATCGGCAAAGGCATTAGCGTCCTTTATGCCGCGCCCAACGTCAGCGATGTGCAACGTCACGTCTGCGATGTGCTGATGTCGGCGGTCGGTGCGGTCGAATGGGTCAAGGATGAAACGCTGATCGATGCCGTCACGGCGGTCTCCGGCAGCGGACCGGCTTATGTGTTCCTGCTGACCGAATGCTTGCGCGAAGCCGGTATCGCGGCGGGCCTGCCGGCGGAACTCGCCGC
The DNA here is from genome assembly GCA_903896775.1 of uncultured bacterium. GTDB lineage: Bacteria > Pseudomonadota > Alphaproteobacteria > Rhodospirillales > Rhodospirillaceae > SHVO01. The sequence continues at coordinate 12,436 of CAITZE010000112.1, read as the reverse complement.
CCATTTGGCGCGCGCAACCGTCGCCGGATCGGGCGCATTGCTGGAGCAGAACGACACGCCGCCTGAAACCTTACGCCAAAATGTCACCAGCCCCGGCGGCACCACGGCGGCGGCTTTGAATGTGTTGATGGGCCCGGGCGGCTTTAAGGCGTTGCTGACAAAGGCCGTGGCCGAAGCGACACGACGTTCCAAGGAACTCGCCGGCTAATTAAGTACTATCTGGGATCGCTTGATTCCCGTCGGCAGCAGTGAAACCATTGCATGCGCCAACACGGGAGGTGTCATGGCTGAACATGTTTCCGATGCCGCAGTTTTGGATCGCATCATTGATGCAGGCTTAGACGAAGCGGCTGCAGTCGGTTGGCATAACCTTGCAATAGACGCCGTGGCCACGCGCGCTGAAATCGGCTTTGGCGCAGTCCTGCTTCAAGTCCCCACCAAAATTCATCTCATGCTGTGTTTCCTCGGGCGACTTGATGCGCGCACGCTGGGGCCGGTGAAGGCGTTGGATCCCGCGGACTCACCGCGCGATCGCCTGTTTGAAATTCTGATGCGGCGCTTCGACGCGCTCAACGAAAAGCGCGAAGCCGCTAAAGCTGTTGTGGCGGGCGTCTCCCGCGATCCCGCGGCCATGATTGCAGGCGCCTGCCGCGTGGATCGCTCGGCTGCGGCCATGCTCGCGGCAGCAGGTATTTCCAGCGGTGGGCTGATGGGCCTCGCGCGCGTTCAAGGCCTCAAGGTCGTGATGGCTTATGCTTTGCGCGCTTGGATGACGGACGATAGCGCCGATCTTTCCAAAACGATGGCGGCATTGGACCGTGCGCTTGATCGCGCCGAGAAACTCGCCGGCTTCGTGACCCTGCGCAGGCGCAAGGATCACGAAGAGTCGTCGACCTGAGCTTAATTTATTTTGCCGATTATTTTGCCGGCGTGAATTGCTGATTGGGGAATGACGACGTTGTCGGGCGCAGCACGACGTTGAAACCGAACGCCGTCGCTTGATGGCAGCCGTTGCAGCCAGCCGTCAGTCCGTCGAAAGCGGTATTGAACTTATCTACGTCCTTGGCCTTCACGGCATCGCGCAAGTCGGCGACCGCCTGCTTCGTAAACTGAGGCACCAGTTCCGTCAGCGGCTGTTTGATGTCTTTGTGTGTCGGATGATAGGTGACGATATCGTCGAAGCCTTCGCCGAGTTCATCGGTTTCATAATCCGCCAAATCCCAGTTCCCGGCGGCGCCGGCCAGGGCCAGTTTGGCATGGCGCATCTGCTGCATGGTCATGATTTCGCCGAGGCCCGGTACATAACCGGCGTGCTCGGGGTCCATAGCCGCAGGGGCTTTCTCAACGACCGGCTCCACTACGGGGCGTCCGTGAAAGTAAGACGTCGCGGCCAAAGCGATGGCGACGACGGAAAACACAAGTGCTGTGCGCGCAGTTGTCATGACGGGCTCCCCTGAGACGCGCCCGGAAAAGCGGGAAACAGTTTCCCGGCCGAGACGCGCGTATAAAAAATTCCACACAAATAATTCAATGAATTCGGCCGAAGCCTATTCCTCGGCCCCGGCGGAGGCAACAGGTCAACGCCGGGTTCAAGAAGCTGTAATGCAAGGCTTTGTACAAACGTGGCAGCTTACCGTCCCGCCTCAGCGAGGTTCATTAACATTGCATTATAACCGTAATTACAGCGGGATTCTGAGGCTGGCGCGTAAGCCTTTCGCAGGACTTTCATCCAGGATGATTTCGCCGCCCATGCCGCGCACGATATCGCGTGCGATGGTTAAGCCGAGGCCGATGCCGCCGGTCTTCGGATTGCGCGATGGCTCCAAACGGTGGAACGCGCGGAAGGCTTCATCGCGGCGCTCGGGCGCGATGCCCGGGCCGTCGTCGTCGACATGGATGTTGAGAAGGCCGCCGCCGCGCGAGGCGCTGACGGTGACGCTTTTGCCGTATCGCACGGCATTGCCGATGAGGTTGCCAAGACAGCGCTCGAAGGCGATAGGCTTGATCGCCGCTTTGGGAGAAAGATCAGTTGCGCTTAAGGTGACGTCGGCCCCTTCGCGGCGGAAACGGCCGACCAAGCTTTCCAGCAACTCGCCGATATCGGTCGGTGTGGATTCTTCGGTGCCTTCACCCCTGGCGAAGGCAAGGTAAGCCTCAAGCATCCGTTCCATCTCGCCAAGATCTTCGCGCAATGCGGCGATGTCTTCCGGCAATGCGTCGTTCATGAGTGCGAGTTGAAGTTTCATGCGCGTCAATGGTGTGCGCAAATCATGAGAGACGCCGGCCAGCATATCTGTGCGTTGCGCGATCTGACGTTGGATGCGGTCGCGCATGATGTTGAACGCGCGCGCGGCTTGCCGAACTTCAAACGCACCTTCGGCTGGAAAATCTGGGACCTCGCGGCCTTTGCCGAAAGATTCGGCGGCCTGTGCCAATCGGCGGACGCTGCGCACTTGTCCGCGTAAATAAGCTGTGGCGACGCCGAACAACAGGAGCGATGAGCCCGTCATCCAGATCACGAAAACATATGTCGTATTAGGAAGAATGCGACTGCGCGGCACAAGGATCTGCAATACGCCGTCTGGCATTTGCACCTGTACGGCGATCAGCCGGTCAGAACGGTAGCGCAAGCGATCGATGATGAATGGTCGGTGCAGCGCTTGCCATAAGGCGGTTTCTAATGGATCCGCTGGATCTTCAGGGTCGTCGATGAGCTTGCGGTCTGTAGACAGCTTCGCGCCGTCTTGCATAGACACGTCGAGGTCCATGGTGTGCTTGGCGCTGACCGCAAGCCAGGTGCGTTCCTCGGGCGTGTGAAAATCCTGCATAAAGGAATGCACCGACGCCACGTCACCGGCTAAGTCGGCAGCCATACGCCGCAACATGGCGTTCCAGTGGTTGTCATAGAATACATAAGTGGAAATGAGCTGCACCAGCAGCACCGGCACGACGATGGTGATGCTGACGCGCGCCATCAGCGTGCGCGGCATGATCTTGTCGAGCGCGCCCGGCTCCAGCCATTTCAGCAGGGCGGCTTGCGGTGGTCTCAGGTCCGGGCCAAGGGGCGACGGTGGGTCCATGGGTTTGTCGACGCGCTTGTCCATGACTACGGGTCCGTCCGCAGCATGTATCCGGTGCCACGCACGGTTTGCAGATAGCGCGGCTGGCGTGAGTCGGACTCGAGTTTGCGACGCAGACGTGTGATCTGCACATCTATGGTGCGCGGATTGGAATCTCCTTCGCTGCCGACGGCGAGCAGTGAACGGTCCACAGGGGTCCCGGCATTTTGCGCGAGGATTCTTAAGAGCTCGGCTTCGCCCGCCGTCAGATGCACAGTGATGCCGCTGCGCACCAGCTTTTGCCGGGCGAGGTCGTACCGGCATTCGCCGAACCGCAGTTCCATTTTTGGCGCGGTGTCTTGTGGCGGTGCGCGCCGCAGGATCGAGGCGATGCGCAGTACAAGTTCCTTAGGCTCAAAAGGTTTCGCCATGTAATCGTCGACGCCAAGCTCCAGACCGTTGATGCGGTCGGCGGATTCACCCATGGCTGTCAGCATCAGGATCGGCACGGCACTGGTGGTCCTAATGCCGCGCGTGAGCGAGAGGCCGTCTTCACCTGGCATCATAACGTCGACCACCAGCAGATCGAATTGCAGTGCGGCCAGATGCCGACGCGCTTCGGCTGCGTCGGCGGCGGCAGTGACCATGTAGCCGTTGTCGCCGAGGAATTTTTTCAAAAGATTGCGGATGCGCGTGTCGTCGTCCACCACCAGGATATGGGGCGGATACGGCGACGGCAGGTCGGTGGCGGCAGGTTGCATGAGGGGCATTGTAGCGGAATCCCCGGCGGCGTGTGCGAGGGCTAGGTGTCTGAGGACTGGAAATGTCGGCGGGAGGCGGGGTCCATGGCGCCCAGCATGACCTTGCGGAAGCCTTCCACGGCTACGGCGCCGGCGTCCTTATAGGCGGCCGCCAAACGCATCTGCTGTTCCGAGGTCAACTCTTGCTCGAGGGTGCGGCCTTTTTCGGTCAGGTACAGCAGCCGCTGGCGGCGGTCGGCAGTGCCGGTTTTCTGCAGGACATAGTCCTCGCGCACCAGCTGGCTCAGGACACGGGAGAGGCTCTGTTTCGTGATGCTGAGAATGCTTAGAAGCTCGCTCACCGTAATGCCTGCATGGCGTCCGACGAAATAGATCACGCGGTGATGGGCGCGTCCGAAATGCTGCTTTGCTAAAATTGCATCACCGCGCGCCGTGAAATCCCTATAGGAAAAGAACAGCAATTCGATGCCCTGGCGCAGGTCTTCGTCGCGCAGGAACAGCGGATTGACGAGGGTTTTTGGCTCAGCCATGGTTTGCCGCCTTGTCGCTTCGGGTAAATATAATATGGCAGTATACTTGACATAATACTATCAGAATGTTACGAGTGCGGCCTGTATTGAGCAATAATATAACAATCTAGCGCTTTTCCGGGAGATTTCCATGAGTGCCTCTCAGACCTTCGACGACCGCGACGGCTTCATTTGGCTTAACGGCGCTTTGGTGCCGTGGCGCGACGCCAAGGTCCACGTGCTCACCCATGCGCTGCATTACGCATCGTGCGTCTTCGAGGGCCAGCGCTCCTATGCTGGCAAGGTCTTCAAGCTCGACGAGCATACCGAGCGGCTGCTGTTCTCGGCCCAGATGCTGGATATGAAGGTGCCGTTCTCGGCAGCCCAAATCAACGATGCCGCTTATGAGACCTTGAAGGCGAACTCCATTGTCGACGGCTATCTGCGCCCCATGGTGTGGCGCGGCAGCGAGCAGATGGGCGTCACGGCGCAGAACGCCAAGATCAATGTCGCCATCGCCTGCTGGGTGTGGCCGTCCTATTTCACGCTGGAAGCGCGCCTCAAAGGCATCCGCCTGCAAATCTCCGAGTGGCGGCGTCCGGCGCCTGAATGCGCGCCCGTGAAAGCCAAAGCTGCCGGCCTTTATATGATCTGCACACTCAGCAAACACACCGCCGAACGCGCGGGCTACGAAGATGCGCTGATGCTCGACTATCGCGGCCTTGTGGCCGAAGCCACCGGCGCCAATATCTTCTTCGTCATCAACGGCGAGATCCACACGCCGACGCCGGACTGCTTCTTGGACGGCATCACCCGCCGCACCGTGATCGCGCTCGCGAAAAAGCGCGGCTACAAATTGATCGAACGCGCGATCATGCCGGAAGAGATGAGCAAGGCGCAGGAATGTTTCCTCACCGGCACCGCTGCCGAAGTCACGCCGGTGCGTGAAATCGGGCCGTACAAGTTCACCCCCGGCGACGTTTGCCGCACGCTGATGGCTGACTATGATCTGCTCGTCGGCAAGGTCGCGGTAGCGTCCAGCGCGGCCTAGTCGCGCCGATCAATTCCAGGCGATGAGCTAGTTTTCCACCCCACCACGATATAGTCTGAACGACATATCGTGGTGGAGGAATGCATGCGCCGCTGTGGTCGGATTAGCGTTTTCAGCGCGCTCGTTTTGGCGTTAGGTCACACTGCCTTCGCCGGCGATATCATCGACGCGACAGGCCGTTCCATAAAACTCGCCGAGCCTTTGACGCGCATTGCCGCAGCCGGCCCTCCGGCGGAAGTTTTGCTCTACGCGCTTGCTCCCGACGCCATGATTGGCTGGGTGCGCCCGCTGTCGCCGCGCATTGCCTCTTACATGAGCCCGGAAGTTAGGGCGCTGCCGGCCATTGGCGGTGTGACGGCGCAAGGTGAAGCACCGGAGATTCCCGATATCCTCGCCGCCAAGCCGCAGATGATCCTCGACTTCGGCGATATCGATCCGCGCTACACAGCGCTCGCCGCTAAAATGCAGGAACGAACCGGTGTGCCCTATGTGTTGCTCGATGGCGCACTCGATAAGACGCCGGAGATTTTGCGCGCGGTGGGTAAACTGACCGGGCGCGCGGAACGCGGCGAAGCGCTCGCAGTTTATGCTGCCGATATGCTGGCGCGTGCCAAGAAAATCGCTGCCGCACACGCAGACAAACCCGCGAAAGCCTACATCGCGCGGAACGCCGATGGGTCATATACCGCCATGCCCGGCACGCACGGCGGCGACATCTATGATCTCGCCGGTTTGAAAAACATCGCTCAATACGCCGATACAACGCCGGTTCAGGTTCAGGATTGGGATCCCGATGTGATCATCGCGTTGGATGCGAAATTTAACGACACGACCAAAGGTCCGGCGTGGGCAAATGTGCGTGCGGTGAAAACCGGGCACGTGATCATGCCGCCGCGACTGCCGTGGGGATGGACCGATCATCCGCCGTCCATCAACCGTCTGATCGGCGTACTGTGGCTGACCTCAGCGGTTTATGGAGAGCCGAGCGCCGCTGGGTTGAAGGACGAGACGGCGCGCTTTTATAAAATGTTTTTCCATGTCGACCTGACGCCGTCGCAACTCGCGGACATGCTCGAGACGAAGTAGCGCGCTATTTATCCCACTTCGCCGCTTGCAGGTCGTCGGACGTACGGGCCTCCACCCAGGCCGCGCCGTCCGCGCCGATCTCTTTTTTCCAGAACGGTGCTTTGGTTTTCAGCCAATCCATGACGAAGGCGCAGGCTGCAAAAGCCTCGCCGCGATGGGTTGCGGCCACGGCCACAAGGACAATAGCATCGCCGGGGGCCACGTCACCGAAGCGGTGAATGACCAGAAGGTCGTCGAGCGTCCAACGGTTCTTAGCTTCCGCCGCCAGCTCGGCGATCTCGCGCTCGGCCATGCCGGCATAGTGCTCCAGAGTCATGGCGGTGAGGGGCTCACCTGCGCTCCGACTGGTCCCGCGAAAATCGCGCATTTGCCCAATGAAGGTCGCGATTCCGCCTGAGATCGGATTACGAGCGCAAAAGGTGTTGATTTCGCGGCCCGGATCGAAGGCTTCGCGCTGTACGCGGACAGTCGTCATGCTGAAGTCCTTCACCTATCCGTGCAAAAATACACTCAAAAAATACACTGGGGCTTTGGCTCCGTCTTGGTAAAACAGTCAGATGACGACATCCTTTGAAACATGCATGAGCAAAGCCCAAGCCGCGATGACAGCGCGGGCATGGACGGAGGCCGAGCAGTGGTTTCGCGAGGCTATGCGTCTGCAGCCTGCATCGGCAGTTGCGCACCGTGGGTTGGGGCTCGCGCTCATCACGCAGCAAAAGCTCGATGCGGCCGAGACCGCGTGGCGTGAGGCCTTGCGCCTTGAGCCCGCGTGGGCCGAAAGCCATTACATGCTGGGCTCGATCATGATGGCCAAGCGCAATGCGCCGGAGGCCGTCGCATTCTTTACGCGGGCGCTGGAGTTGAATCCGCGCTTTGCCCAGGCTGCTTTCAGCCTGGGCCGTATCGCTTACGTTTACGAGAACGTCGGCAGCGCGATGAGTTACTTCCGCCAAGCTGTGGCTATTCATCCGTTCTATGTCCATGCCATCGCGGCCTTGATGCAAACACTGACAGACGTGCAGCGTTCAGCCGAGGCTGTCACTGTGGGCGAAGAAAGTGTGACGCGCCTCCAAGCCGATCCCACGATCCCGCCCGCGGCTTACAGCGCTGTCCGTTCGCAGCTCGCGCAAGCGTACCGCCACATCAACAATCTTCCTGCTGCTGCGGCGTGTTACCGCGCCATCCTCGCCGCCGAGCCCGGCGATAAAATCACCGCGCATTTGCTGGCGGCAGCGGAAGGCGACGTGTCGAAAGACTTCGCCAAGGATTATGCCAGAGCGTCCTTCGATGCCTTGGCGGAAGGATTTGATCATCGGCTGGTTGATCACTTGAAATACCGCGCGCCGGGTTTCCTGGCCGCGGCCTTGCACGGGTTTCGGGCAGATAAAAATGGCTTCTCGGCGGTGCTCGATTTGGGTTGCGGCACGGGGCTCATAGGCGTAGCGCTCACGCCGCATTTTACGATCAAGAAGCTGGTCGGTGTCGATCTTTCGACCAATATGCTGCGAGAGGCGGAAAAGCGCGGCCTCTATGGCGAATTGATCTGCGACGACGTTGTTTCAGCCATGGCCAAGCGCAGCGACAGTTTTGATCTGATCACCGCAGCCGACGTTTTCATTTACGTTGGCGCTTTGGAGCAGGTTTTTGAGCAGGCGGCACGCGTGTTGAATGGCGGCGGCATGTTTGTCTTTACGGTCGAGGCCAGCGAAACAGCCGACTTAGAAATCGAAAGTGCCGGGCACTATCGTCATAGCCAAGCCTATATCTCGCGGCTGGCGCAGGCGGCGGGCTTTGAAATCACGCGCTTTAAAGAAGACGTTATTCGGACCGAAGTGAGCCGGGATGTCGCGGGACTTTATGTCTATCTGACCAAGCCGCGTTAATTATCCGCCCGTGACCGGCGGGAAGAACGCGACTTCCCGGGCGCCGTTAATCGTCGTGTTCAGCGGTACATGGACCTGATCGACCGCCGCTTTGATCAAGGCGCGCTCCGTGAAGGCTTCCGCGTATCCGCCGCCGCGCTTCGCCAGCCAATCCATCAAGCCGGCGACAGTGGCAACTTCGGGGGGAGGGTTCACATTCTCGGTGCTGAGGCCGATCTTTTCCTTCACCCAGGCGAAGTAAAGGAGCTTCATGGATTGCTGGGCGGCAGATCGCTGGCCATGTGGCGTATGCCGGACTTGAGATAGTCATAGCCCGTGATCAGCGTGATGGCTGCGGCGATCCAAATGCCGATCTCGCCGATGAACTCCGCCGGTATCCATGTTGGCGATGCCGAGCCGACGATGAGAAACCCGAGCGCAATCATTTGCACCGTGGTTTTAGCCTTGGCGAGCTTGGTGACGGGCACGCTGACGCGCAGCTCGGCCAGAAACTCGCGCAAACCGGACACCAGAATTTCGCGCAGCATGATCACCAGCGCCGGAAGATAAGACCAACGCCCGACACGGTCGAAGGCGACGATCATCATCAGGACCGAGGCCACCAGCAATTTGTCTGCGATGGGATCGAGAAAACGGCCCATGGCCGAAACCTGATTGGCGCGGCGTGCGAGATAACCGTCGAAAAAGTCCGTAACGCCAGCCATGGTGAACAAGCCTAAGGCCGTCCAGCGCATAGCGGGACTGTCGAAGAAAAATGTCGCCACCACGAGCGGGATGATCACGATCCGCGACATCGTCAGAATGTTTGGCAAGTTCAGCACGCGGATACCTTCCCAGGCGAATGCGGGAGGATGTTAGCCTTCCGGGTGGAAGTGGTCATAGATTTTTTTAGCTGTTGCGACGCTTATTCCCGGAACTGCCTTCAAATCCTGCAAACCCGCCGCCGCCACATCCTTGGCGGAGCCAAAATGCCGCAATAGAGCCTTTTTACGTGCAGCGCCGATGCCGGTCACTTCGTCCAATAGCGACTGGCCGATGGCTTTGGAGCGCTTCGCACGGTGCGCCGTGATGGCAAAACGATGTGCTTCGTCGCGCAAGCGCTGCAGGAAATAAAGCACCGGGTGATTGGGCGGCAGCATGAAGGGCTCGCGGCCCGGCATGAAGAACTGCTCGCGCCCAGCGTTACGGTCGGGACCCTTGGCGATGCCGGCGACGCAAAGATCGCTGATGCCCAAATCGGCGAGCACTTTCAGTCCAGCGTTCAATTGTCCGAGGCCGCCATCCAGCAACACAAGGTCGGGCCATTGGCCTAATTTACGTTCAGGGTCTTCTTTCTGAGCGCGAGCGAACCGGCGCGTCAGCACTTCACGCATGGCGCCGTAATCATCGCCCGGCGCCAAGTCGACGGTCTTGATGTTGAACTTCCGGTAAGCGGTTTTCATCAGACCGGCAGGGCCGGCAACAATCATGGCGCCGACCATATGTGTGCCGGAGATGTGCGAGTTGTCGTAGACTTCGATCCGCTCCGGCGCAGCCGCCAGCGAGAAGACTTCCGCCGTGCCTTCCAGCAATTTGCGCTGGGCCGTGTTTTCGGCCATGCGCCGCAGCAGCGCTTCGCGGGCATTGACGGCGGCATGGTCAACGAGTTTACGCCGGTCGCCGCGTTGCGGTAAGGCAATGCTCACGGCGCGGCCGGCTTTGATGGTTAAGGCTTCTTCCAGAACCGCCTGATTGGGCGCGCCGACGTTCAATAGCACCTCTTTGGGCGGCATGAAGGAATCGTAGAACTGACCGATAAAGGCCTCCATGATATCGCCGTCTGTATCGTCGGCCGCATGAGACGGAAAATACGCGCGGTTGCCGAAGTTCTGGCCACCCCGGAAAAAGAACACCTGAACGCAGGAGTGTCCGCCCGCGCGATGCAAAGCGATGACGTCGGCTTCGCCCAGGCTCATGACATTGATGTCCTGATGGGCCTGCACGGCGCTCATGGCGCGGATGCGGTCGCGGAACGAGGCGGCGGCCTCGAATTGTAGGGCTGCGCTGGCGGCATCCATGCGCCGCGCCATCTCGGCTTGAACCGCACGGCTGTCGCCGATCAGAAACTCGCGCGCTTCGCGCACCAGTTCGAGATAGTCGTCGTGTGCGATTTTCCCGACGCACGGCGCCGCACAGCGTTTGATTTGATAGAGCAAACACGGGCGCGAGCGGTTGGAGAACACTGCGTCGGTACAGCTTCTCAGCAAAAAGACTTTCTGCAATGTGGCGAGGGTACCGTTGACCGCGCCTGCGGAGGCGAAGGGCCCGAAGTATTCGTTATCTTTGTTTCGTGCGCCGCGATGTTTGACGATGCGCGGATATTCGTGTCCGCCGGGGATCATGATGTACGGGAACGATTTGTCGTCCCGCAGCAGAATGTTGTAGCGCGGCTTCAGCTGCTTGATGAGGTTGCTTTCCAGCAGCAGCGCTTCGGCCTCGGTGTGGGTGATGACCACTTCGCAGATATGGGTATCGAAGACCATGCGTTGCAGCCGAAGCGGCATGCGCTCGATGTGCAGATAGGAGCTGACGCGTTTTTTCAGGTTCTTGGCTTTGCCGACGTAAAGCACGTCGCCAGCCACATTGATCATTCGGTAGACCCCCGGTTTCTGTGGAAAGTTTTTTACAAACGCCGCCAAGACGGCCACGCCGCTGCGAACACCGTTCTCGCCGGCATTTTCCGCGATGTCCGTCTGCAGAGAGTCTGAAGGTGTGCCGGGTGGCGTATCGGAGGTCATGGACCCTTATGTGGAGCCTTTGCCGGATACCGTCAACGCGCCGCAAAACGGCGCAAATCCTCACGCGAAACGCTTTGTGAAAGTGCCGTCACGGCGCTGAAACAAAGCGGTTCCAAAAATTCCACGACCACTTCCCGTAAACGCGAGAAGGATATCCACGAATCCTGTGGATAAGTCTGTTGAAAAAGGGCGTTGAGATAATCATGGGTGGCGCAGAATATAGACTCATGCGCCTCTGCATAGTTTTTGGGCACAAATATTATCTATCTGAAAAATATATGTTTTTTGCCTGAACCTGAGAGCCTCATACGACTCCATTGCGAGGCGATAGAATATTAAGTTTGAATCGTACCAAACGCCGATCCTTGTGAACAGCTTTGCTTGACAGGTCTTTGGGTGAAATGACTGGGGGTACGATTCGATGGCGGAAATCGTGACATTTTTGCGTCGCACCCCGTCACAATGCTCCGCACAACGCTAGACAATTGCGGCGGAGCTTAGCTCACCTTAGCCGCTTCCTAGGTTCTGGGACGGGCGCGCACCGTTGATAGGCGCTCGATTTCCACCCCGACGCTGGCGGCGTCGCTGAAAACATCCAGCTTCTCCACCCGTACCCGCGCGGACCGGCAGAGCGGATCCTGCAGGCAAACGGCGGCAATGCGTTCAGCCAGGGTTTCCGCCAGGTTCACGTGCCCATCGGCGGTAATGGCGCGTACACGTGTAACGATGTCTTCGTAGCACACTACATTCTCTAGACGGTCGTTATGGATGCCATCGCCTTCCCACACGCCGAGGTCGAGATTAATCCGCACGCGCTGAGCGCCGTTCTTTTCATGAAGATGTACGCCGATGTTACAGTCCAACACCAGATCGCGCACGAACACGTGGCGCAAGCCGGCAGTCGCGTCGGCAATTTTCAAAGGTTCGACCACGGTCTTTACCATCGTGACTTTTCCTTCTGTTGTGGATCAGCCTTCGGAAGCAACCGATTCAGCCTGATTCCAGCCTAAATGCTGACCGCCGTCGAGGGCGATCATTTGTCCCGTCATTGCCGGCGCTGCCAAAATGAAGCGCACGGCGGCGCAAATTTCCGCCGGGCTTGTGCCTTGGCCCAGCGGCATGCGCGCGCATTGGGCCTCGAACTGTGCCTGATTTTGATAGGGACTGGGCAGCGTAGGCCCGGGTCCCACGCCATTCACGCGAATGCGCGGCGCAAGCGCCATGGCCAGGGTTTGCGTAAGCGTCCAGAGGCCGGCCTTGCTGACAGTATAGGAGGCAAAGTGCGGCGTAAGATTCCAGACGCGCTCGTC
>CAITZE010000111.1 GCA_903896775.1 uncultured bacterium | reverse complement strand
CTCGAACCGCCGACATCTTCCGTGTAAAGGAAGCGCTCTACCAACTGAGCTAATCGCCCCCGATCATCCCGAGGTCGGCGCAACCTACTGCGCCACGCCCAAAAAGAAAAGCCGTACGGTGCGGCCGTTCGGTCGCCGTATAAGGGCGATACGCACGTCGCCCCGCCAATGCTTTGAGCCGCGCATTACATTCCCAAAACATATCGGCCAGTTTCGAAACATGTCGCGATAGGCACCGTTGTATCCGGGCCCCTTCAACCATGCGGTTGAAGCCACCACAATTGCCCGGAGAACATCATGACGGACACAACAAAACTGACCGACGGTTCTTTGATCGCAGCGGAGAAGGTCAATGGCACCGATGTCTATAATCTTGAAGGCGACAAACTCGGTGAAGTCGAAGATTTGATGCTCGATAAGATCAGCGGCCATGTCGCTTACGCCGTTCTGTCCTTCGGCGGCTTTCTCGGCCTGGGCGAAAAGCAGTACCCGCTGCCTTGGTCGACCTTGCGGTACGACACCCAGAAGGAGGGCTACGTCGTTAACATCGACAAAGACCTTCTGAAAGATGCCCCCTCCATCGATCGCGACAGCGATTTCACCTGGACGTCCGACTACGGCCGTGGAGTTGATCGTTACTACGGCACCGATTCAATGTGGATGTAACAACGGCTACTAAAAGCTGTAGCGCAGGTTGCAATCCCCGGGCTCCGTAACAGGCCCGGGGATTTTGCCGTGTGCGTATCCAGCGCGCATCAGCCCCAAAAAAGCTCCGCCGGGGCGGCGGCCTAGGGGCAAAAAATCTCGCTGTGTCAATGTTTTTGGGGGCATCACGCGGCTTGACTCCATGAGCCTGCGCCGTTTAGATCAGCCATGTTTTTGCGGGCGAGGGCGGGGGTCCTTTTCGGCCAAAGTATCTATCCCCGCGCAAGGCCGTAAAATATTGTAATATAATAAAAAAAGCCGCCTGCCGAGGTCGCCTAAGTGATCCCACGGCGGTTCCTGGGGCAAGGCGTGGTACCGATGCATAATCTGCTCATCGAATATCTGCCGATCCTTATTTTCCTTGGAATTGCGTTTGGCCTGGCTTTGGTATTCGTCCTGGCCTCGCTGGTGGCCGGTCCCAACCGCCCCGATCCTGAAAAAAGCTCGGCCTATGAATGCGGCTTTGAAGCTTTCGATGACGCCCGTTCTAAGTTCGACGTGCGCTTCTATCTCGTCGCCATCCTCTTCATCATCTTTGATCTGGAAGTCGCCTTCCTGTTTCCGTGGGCCATTACGCTCGGAAAAATCGGCGTGTTTGGCTTCTGGTCGATGATGACTTTCCTCGGCGTACTCACAGTCGGGTTCATTTACGAGTGGAAAAAAGGAGCACTGGAATGGGAGTGACCGTTCCGGCTCAAGCCGCCATCGATCCCATCCGCGCGGCGACGCCGGAAGATGGGCAACTTATGGCGCGCGTTGCCGACGAACTGCAGCACAAGGGCTTTTTGCTGACCAGCCTCGACGCTCTGAGCAATTGGGGCCGCGCTGGCTCGGTCTGGCCGATGACCTTTGGCTTGGCCTGTTGCGCCGTCGAGATGATGCATGTTGCCATGGCGCGCTACGACTTCGACCGCTTTGGCATGGTGTTCCGTCCCAGCCCACGTCAGTCGGATCTGATGATCGTGGCCGGCACGTTGACCAACAAAATGGCGCCGGCGCTCCGTAAGGTTTACGACCAGATGCCCGAGCCGCGTTACGTAATTTCCATGGGCTCCTGCGCCAACGGTGGCGGCTATTACCACTATTCTTACTCGGTTGTGCGCGGCTGCGACCGCATCGTGCCCGTAGATATCTACGTTCCGGGATGCCCGCCTACGGCCGAGGCCTTGCTCTACGGCATTCTGCAGCTCCACAAGAAAATCCGCCGCGTCGGCACCATTGATCGATAACTGTGATCGCTAAGTCATTTTCATGAATCAGCCTGTCCCTTCCAGCGACCGTCTCCAAGAAACCCGCACGCAGATCCTGCAGGCGTTGGCCGGAGATGTGCTGACGGCGGAAATCGTACGCGGCGAATTGATCGCGACGGTCAAGCGCGCGTCGCTCGTGAAGGTCGCCACTTACTTGCGCGACGATGGACTTTGCCAATTCAGCCAGCTGATTGATATCTGCGGCGTCGATTATCTCGAGCGCGAAGAACGCTTCGAGGTCGTCTATCACTTGCTCAGCATGAACCGGAATACGCGTATCCGTTTGAAGGTCGCGGCGGGTGAAGATACGCCCGTGCCCAGCCTGACCCCAGTTTTCGTGTGCGCCGATTGGTTGGAGCGCGAGGTCTGGGACATGTACGGCGTTTATTTCTCGGGACATGCCGATCTGCGCCGCATCCTGACAGACTACGGCTTCGACGGTCACCCGCAACGCAAGGATTTCCCGCTCACGGGCTATGTCGAGATGCGCTACGACGAAGACCAGAAGCGCGTGATCTATGAGCCCGTGAAGTTGGTGCAGGATTTCCGCTCTTTCGACTTCCTGTCGCCGTGGGAAGGCATCCAAAAACTGCTGCCCGGCGACGAAAAAGCTCCGCCGGCGCCTGCTGCTGCGCCGAAGCAGGGAGCATAATATGAACAAGATCACCTCTCCCGAAGTTGAGATCGAGAACTACACGCTGAACTTCGGCCCGCAGCATCCGGCTGCGCACGGCGTCTTGCGCCTAGTGCTGGAGATGGACGGCGAAGTCATCGAACGCGTGGATCCGCATATCGGCTTGCTTCATCGCGGCACCGAGAAACTGATCGAGTACAAAACCTATCTGCAGGCGATCCCTTATTTCGATCGGCTTGATTACGTCTCACCGATGAATCAAGAGCAGGCGTTCGCGCTGGCTGTTGAAAAGCTGTTGGGTATTACGGCGCCGCCGCGCGCCCAGTACATCCGCATGCTCTTTGCTGAGCTCACGCGCATCCTCAACCACATCATGAACATAGCGTCCTACGCCATGGACGTCGGCGCCATGACGCCGTTCTTGTGGACCTTTGAAGAGCGCGAAAAACTGATGGGCTTTTACGACGACGTTTGCGGCGCGCGTATGCACGCGAACTATATTCGCCCGGGTGGCGTGTCGATGGATATGCCCGCCGGCCTTAAAGAGCGCATTTCGGATTGGGCCGATAAATATCCCAAGATGATCGATGATCTGGAAAGCCTGCTGACCGAGAACCGCATTTTCAAGCAGCGCACCGTCGACATTGGCATCGTCTCTGAAGCCGAAGCTCTGGCCTGGGGCTTCACCGGTCCCAACCTGCGCGCCTCGGGCGTGCCGTGGGATCTGCGCAAGTCGCAGCCTTACGACGGCTACGAGCAAATGGAATTCGATATCCCCGTGGGCAAACACGGCGACTGCTACGACCGCTATCTCGTCCGCATTCTGGAAATGCGTGAGTCGGTGAAGATCATCCGCCAGTGCCTCGACAAAATGCCGTCGGGTCCGGTGCGTGTGAACGACCGCAAGATTATGGCGCCGCCGCGCGCCGAGATGAAAACCTCGATGGAAGCGCTGATCCATCACTTCAAGCTCTACACCGAAGGCTTCAAGGTTCCGGCTGGCGAAACATACGTCGCCACGGAAGCACCCAAAGGCGAGTTTGCGGTTTATCTGGTTTCTGATGGGACGAACAAACCCTATCGCTGTCGCATTCGTGCGCCGGGGTTTGTGCATCTCGCGGCTATGGATGCCATGTTGCGCGGTCATATGTTGGCCGACGTGCCGGCTGTGTTGGGATCGATTGATATCGTGTTTGGTGAGGTTGACCGATGAGCACGCGCAACCTCGCGAAGGATCAACCGGCCAGCTTTGCCTTCAACGCCGACTATATGGCGCAGGTTAAGCGCATCATTGCGAAATATCCGGCCGGCCGTCAGGCCAGCGCGGTCATCCCGCTGCTCGACCTCGCACAACGCCAGGAAGGTTGGGTCACGCGGCCCGCCATCGAAGAAATCGCCAAGATCCTCGACATGGCGGCCATGCGCGTGTTGGAAGTCGCGACTTTTTACACGATGTTTAATCTGGCACCCGTCGGCAAAACCCATGTGCAGATTTGCACTAGCCTGCCGTGCTGGCTGCGCGGCTCCAACGATGTCGTGCGCGCCTGTAAGGAAAAGCTCGGCATCGGCATGGGCGAAGTGACTCCCGATGGTTCGTTCTCCTTAGGCGAACTTGAATGCGCTGGCGCCTGCGTCAATGCGCCTGTCGCGCAAATCGGCGACGACTATTACGAAGATCTCGAT
>CAITZE010000110.1 GCA_903896775.1 uncultured bacterium | reverse complement strand
TTTACGCGGTATCCCCGTTTTGCTCAAGGGGGTTGGGTTTAAGAAGACGGATACCCTGTTCCGGGGGGATTTTCTCCAATAGTGCCGCCGAGGTCAGGCCTAAGACCGGATGCCGCCAATCCGGCGCGATGTCGTTCAGTGGCCACAACACGAAGGCCCGCTCGTGCAAACGGGGATGAGGAAGGACTGGTGGCTCCTCAAGGCGAACGAGATCGTCATAGGCTAGCAAGTCCAAATCCAGCGTCCGGGCGCCGTTAAGGGTATGCCGGACGCGTCCGAAGTCAGCCTCAATCTGGTGCAGCAAGCTCAGAAGCTCTTCCGGGCCCAAAGCGGTTCTGACTGCGACCACGCCGTTAACGAACAATGGCTGGTCGGAGACCGGCACCGGCGCGGACTCATACCAATGCGATCGCGCAATAACCACGACCTCAGCGGACTCAAGCCGCGCCAGCGCCGCTCCAAAGGTCGCCGTAGGCGCCCCCACCGCGCTGGAAAGATTGCCACCGAAGCCGATCAGGATCATGTCGCTGTTTACCATTTATCGCCTGGGCGTGAGGTCTTGCACTCGCGCACAGGCGTCTATACCGTCGTTTTATGCTGCGATACAGCTTGTTTCATAAGCTAAATTTTAACTTTAACTAAAATATATATATCATTGTTTTATAACAATACTCGAAGCGTATTTCCAACCGCAGCATCACAAAATGGTAAAATCAGCCGCATCCAAGCCCGCCTTCCAGGGCCCTCCGAAAAACTGCGGCCTATGTCCGCGCTTGGCGGAGTTCCGTGCCGACAATAAGGTCCAGTTCCCCGATTGGCATAATGGCGCCGTTCCAGCTTTTGGCTCCCTGGATGCCACGCTCCTGGTGGTGGGCCTTGCACCCGGGCTGCGGGGAGCTAACCGTACCGGTCGACCGTTTACGGGCGATTATGCCGGTGAGCTCCTGTACCCCAGCCTCCTCAAATACGGCCGCGCCCGCGGCACCTATGGCGCGGAGATCGACGACGGCCTGGAGCTTGTGGACTGCCGTATTACCAATGCCGTGCGCTGCGTGCCCCCGGCCAATAAGCCGACCCCGCAGGAGCAAAAGACCTGCCGCAGCTTCCTGGTGGAGGAGATCGCAGCCATGCCGCGATTGCGGTCGATCCTGGTTCTGGGTCGCATTGCCCACGACGCGGTCATGAACACCTTTGGTTTACGAAAAGTCCTGTACCCTTTTGCTCACGCGACGACACACCGTTTCGATAAGAAACTATCAATTACTGACAGTTACCATTGTTCGCGATACAACCTAAACACGGGGGTTCTGACGGAACCCATGTTTCACGAAGCCCTTGAACGGGCAATATCCGCAACCTAAGAGTTTGTTTGGTCACGTTTGATGGATCGCCCAGCAATATTAAAGGCTTTTGAGACTAATCTTTGGGACCGCGCCTCGTTCCTAGCTAAGGCGCGGAAAGATGCCGAGGTCCAAGACGCCCAGGATTTGCTACTGGTCGATTCCGGACTGCCCTGCAAGCCTTTGAATACGATCGGTCGATCGACGCTCCATCCGCGCTTTGCCATAGACCGCATCGAAGCCGCAGTAAAACGCTTCCGCGCCAAGTCATCACCCTTCACCTGGGTCCTCGCGCCGCTTTCAGGCCACGGCACCATGGAGCCGGCCCTCAAAGATCTGGGTCTCGCCTGCCCCGAAGAAGAATGGATTATGGCCATGCCGCTCGACGGCAATATCCCTGGCAACCTTCCCACCGGCTTCGACATCAAGCGCGTTGCTACGACAGCCGCCGTCGAGCATTTCGCCGACGTGTTGTCCGCATCGTCCACACCGCCCGATGAAAATCTGAAAACCTTCTTCGTCGATACGAAGGAGGCCGTCATCGCGCCCGCGTCACCTCTGAGACTGTACGTCGGGTATGTCGGACCCGAACCCGTCGCCGTGCTCGAGGCTTTCAACGCTCACAGCGTTATCAATTTCTACGCGATGGCAGCGCTCGCCAGTACCCGCGGCAAAGGTTATGCCGCGGCATTGCTCATCAACGGTCTGCGGGAAGCCAAAAAGGTCGGCGTGCGGATGGCCTGCCTGCAGACGCCAGAAGCCGGCCGTGCGCTTTACGAGCGGATCGGCTTCAAGCCCGTCGGCCGCATCGCGGCTTATTCCTAAAACTTATTTTGCGGCAATCGCCTGTTCGACGGCCGCCTTGATTTCGGGCGCATCCGGCACGACTTTGGTCGGGAACGCCGCCACGAGATTGCCTTTGGCATCGATCAGATATTTGTGGAAATTCCACTGCGGCGTTTTGTCCGCGCCGAGCACGTCCTGGGCCCATTTATAGAATGGATGAGCGTCCGCGCCTTTGACCGAGACCTTTGAGGCCATCGGGAAATCGACATTATAGGTGCCTTCGCAGAACTGCTTGATCTCGGCATTGGTGCCTGGCTCTTGGCCGCCGAAATTATTAGCCGGCACGCCGAGCACCACGAGGCCTTTGCTTTTGTATTGCTTATAGAGACGTTCCAAGCCTTCGTATTGCGGCGTGAACCCACAGAACGAAGCCGTGTTCACCACCAGCACCGCCTTGCCCTTGTACTGCGCCATAGGCAGCGGTCCGCCGTCGATACTTTCAAACGTAAAGTCGTGCGCGTTCTTTGCCATGGCGGAACCTCCGACGAGCAATCCGGCTGCGAGCGCAACAGCACTCGCGAGTTTCATCAGCGTGCCTCTAACCATACCGCTGTTCCTTCCAGGGATCGCCGCGCATGTGGTAGCCGCGCGCTTCCCAATATCCCGGTTGGTCCCGGTCCAGGAACGTGATGTGGCGAATCCACTTCGCGCTTTTCCAAAAATAGAGGTGAGGAACAACCAAGCGGGCCGGACCGCCATGCGCGCGGTCGAGCGGTTTGCCCTGCCAAGTATGTGCGATGAAAACATCGTCTCGATCCACGTCGGCTAATGGAATGTTAGTCGCATATCCGTCGTAACTTTTTACCATTAGGACCTTAGCCGACGGTAGCGGTTTTACTTTGTCCAACAGCGTACGCATGGGCACACCCACCCATAGGTTGTCGTAGCGCGACCACGTTGTGACGCAGTGAATATCGTTAATATAACTGAGTTGCGGCTGAGCCATGAATGTAGCCCAGTCCCACTTCAGCGGCTGGGTCACCTGCCCCGCGACCGATAAGGCCCAGTCTCCTTGAGCTAAATTGGGCTGAAGGCCAAGATCGAGCACTGGAAAATCTGTCGTTACGCGTTGCCCGGGCGGGCGGCGCATTTGGTTCGGATCAGCGGACGTGCCGGTCAAGGCGCGGCCTTCTTTCGCCCATTGCTCTTTGGTGCGGATGAGCTTGGCGTTCACATCTCCGTGAGGCAAATCATCATCGCTCATGACGCGCACCACCTGTCTAAGTTTTAGCCCTTGGCCCGCATCAGGCGCGATTGCTCGCGCTGCCATTCACGCTTCTTGATATCGTCGCGGCGATCGATATGGGTCTTACCCTTGGCGAGGCCCAACTGGACTTTAGCCTTGCCGCGTTCATTGAAATAGAGGCTGAGCGGCACCACGGTCATGCCTTTGCGGCCGATCGCAGCCATAAGGCGGTCGATCTCTTTCCTATGCAGCAGCAATTTTCTTTTGCGCCGTTCTTCATGCTGAAAATGACTGGCACCTTCATAAGCCGGAATATGCGCGTTAATGAGAAACAACTCGCCGCTTTCGACCTGGGCGAACGCTTCGATCAACGTGCAACGCCCCAAACGCAATGACTTAACCTCGCTACCCGTCAGCATGATGCCGGCGTCGAGCGTATCTTCGATAGCATAGTCGTGGCGCGCCTTGCGGTTCTGCGCCACCGTGCCATGAGAGATAAGGGTTTTTGCCATCCGTCCGGCTAGTTCAACAGTCCGGCAGCGCGCATAGCTTCTTCGATGCGTGCTTTGCTCTTGATCGAAAGCGGTGCGAGCGGCAACCGTGTCTCTGGCGCACATTTGCCAAGCAGACTCGCCGCGAACTTCACAGGCGCCGGATTGGTTTCGACGAACATGGACTCATGCAACGGCGCGAGAATATCGCGTACACGGAAAGCATCCTCGTAAGTGCCGAGGTGCCATGAGTCCTGCAACTGCGCACAGAGGTGCGGCGCGACGTTGGCGGTCACGGAAATGCACCCTTTTCCGCCCTGTGCCAGGAACGCGATGGATGTTCCATCCTCGCCCGAGAGTTGGCAGAATTTATCACCGACCAGTTGTAGCATTCGTTGTGGACGACCAAGGTCGTTGGTCGCGTCTTTAACACCAACGATGTTTTCATGTTCCGCGAGCTTCGCCATGGTCTCGACCGACATGTCGATCACGCAGCGCGCCGGGATGTTGTAAATAACGATAGGTATATCGACCGCGTTTGCAATCGCCAGATAGTGCAGGATCAAACCTTCTTGCGTCGGCTTGTTGTAATAAGGTGTCACGACCAAAGCAGCATCGGCCCCGGCTTCTTTGGCGTGGCGTGTAAAATCGATGGCTTCGGCGGTGGAATTGGAGCCCGCGCCCGCAATGACCGGCACGCGGCCATCAGCGGCCTCAATGCACAACTCGACCACACGCTTATGCTCTTCGTGGGTCAGGGTCGGGGATTCGCCGGTCGTGCCGCACGGCACCAGGCCATGCGATCCCTGCGCGATCTGCCAATTGACGAAATCTTGGAACGCCTGCTCGTCGACTTTGCCCTTTTTGAAGGGCGTGATAAGGGCGGTAAGAGAACCGCGAAACATTAGGATACTCCTGAATTGAACAACGCCGGTGTATAAGGGGCCCGGCGGCCGGCGGACATTACCACAGGGAGACGGGGCCACAAGGACGGCTCCCCGGGATTTGCCCGGGATGTGGTGGTGACTATTGCGCCGAACCGGCGATGGGGACGGGCCTTTCAGATATATTTAGTGATAATCCAGGCATACATGATTATGCGATCGGCCAAAAACAATGCTGCCAAAGGGCGGCAAGGCTTCAAAGCGCCTGCCGGTATCGCCGTTTTGGCGGTGCTTTCGGCCGGCCTTGCGGCATGTTTTGCGGGCCCCGCCTGGGCCGCTCAGGATACGGCTACGCCCGACGCTCCGGCGGCGGTTCATGCCGCGCCTAAACCAGCCGCCAAATCAGTTCCAAAAAAAGCGCCGCCAAAGCCGGTCAAAAAACCCGCGAAAAAAGTCGTCAAAAAAGCACCGATGTCTGCTCCAAGCCATCCGGCAACAGCCGTTGCAACGCCGGCTCCTGCGTCAGCACCCGCAGCCGTTATGCCTGCGCCCATGCCGAACGTCATTATAACGGCAGCGCCCCCGCCCCTGACGGCGCGGGACAAGGATCTTTTCGCGCAAGCAATTAAATTCGCCGCCAAACACAATTGGCCTAAAGCGCGCGCGACAATCGCAACGGCACACAATCAACTGCTCTCGAAAATCGTCGACTGGGCGTTTTTGCGTGAGCCCGGCCCGCATGCAGGCTTCGCGGAACGAACCGCCTTCCTGGTCGCCAATCCGAAATGGCCGAGTGCTAACGACATCCGCCGGCGGGCCGAAGAGTCCATCGATGATTCAAGCTCTGCGCCGACCTTGATCACATGGTTCACCGCCAACCCGCCGGTCTCAACGGCTGGCAAAGCTGCTTATGCCCGCGCCCTTAATATTCAAGGCAACACTGCTCAAGCCCATGACGTGGCCCGCGACGCCTGGGTCACTGGGACTTTCAACAAAGACGATGAGCGCGGATTTTTGCGTGAGTTCGGCGCGATCCTTACGCCTGAAGATCACTGGGCGCGCATCGACCGTATCCTGTACGACGAACAAACCACGGCAGCTGAGCGCCTTTTGCAATACGTTGATCCCGGCCTCGCGCAAGTCGCAAAGGCGCGCATTGCGCTGATTGGTTCCGCGCGCAACGCCGAAGCCATTGTGGCAGCTGTACCTGCCGCTTTGCAAAACGATCCCGGCCTCCTCTATGACCATGTCAAATGGCGGCGCGCACGCGATAACAGCGCAGGCGCCAGACAACTCGTGCCACCCTTCGAAATCGGCGGCGCGCGTCCAGATTTATGGTGGCGTGAGCGCAATGCCCTCGCCCGCGATGCCCTCGCCGAAGGCAATGTTACGGAAGCCTATTCCCTCGCCAAACATCACGGCAGCGTAGACGCCCTCAGCGTCTCGGAGGCCGAGTGGCTGGCCGGTTGGATTGCGTTACGGTTTCTTAAAGACGGCGAAACCGCGCTCGCGCATTTCGAGAAGGTCTACGATTCCGTACAAACACCACCCAGCCTCGCGCGCGGCGCTTACTGGACCGGACGCACCACTGAATTCCTCGGGCGGCCCGATCTTGCCGCTGAGTGGTATCAGCGTGCCGCGACTTACGTGACAACCTATTACGGCCAGTTGGCGCTCGCGCGCCTCAAAGGCGAAACAATCCCGCAATTGCCGCAAGACCCAGAGCCCACAGCTGAAGAACGCTCGGCTTTTAACGCCAACGAATTGACGCGGGCGTTAAGGGCCTTGATGGATGTGGATGCCAAACCCTCTCAAAGGGCCTTCGCCCAAGCCGTGGCTGAGAACTCTTC
>CAITZE010000109.1 GCA_903896775.1 uncultured bacterium | reverse complement strand
GAACCCTTCGGCGCGCTCGATGCCAAGGTGCGTAAAGAACTCCGCCGCTGGAAGCGCCGTCTGCACGACGAGATGGGCCTCACCAGCATTTTCGTCACCCACGATCAAGAAGAAGCCCTCGAGCTGGCCGACCGTGTTGTCGTCATGAATCATGGCGCGATTGAACAGGTTGGTACGCCGGAAGAGGTCTACAACGCACCGGCCACGCCCTTCGTCTATGAATTCCTCGGCAACGTGAATCGTCTCGATTGCGAAATTGTCGACGGCAAAGTCAGCTTGTGGGGCGCGCAAGTCACTGCCGAAACTCACGACGGCACATCGGTGCCGGGCGGACACGTGCTGGGCCATGCCTATGTGCGCCCGCATGACATCGAGTTTGTCGACCGCAGCAAAGCTTTGGCCGAGCCTGCCATCGTGCGCCATGTGGCGGCAGCCGGGCCCATCGCACGCATTGAGCTTGCGGTCGAAGGCATTCCCCATCTCATCGAGGCCGAGCTGACGCGCCAGCGTTATCTCGAGTTGGGCCTGAAAACGGGGCAGGCGGTTATGATCGCGGCCCGCTCTGCCCGCGTTTTCCCGGCCTTCAACACCGCGCCTTAGCGGTTACCGTCGAGACTCCGCTTCATCCAATCGGCGAGGTTGATCTGCGCGAGTCCGGCTTTGAGCCCGGTATCCATCTGATAAAGCCCGCGCAAGTAAGCGAGGTCGTATTCTGTCAGCGCCTTAACTCTGCGGTCGGCGTCGCAATCAGGCGCGAAGAGACTGGAGATGCTGGGGACCGCGCGGCATGCTTCGGAAGGCTTGATCTGCGCCAGGGCCAGCATGGCGACGTCATCGGCCACGGGTCCGATTTCGGTGTCGGCAATTTTATTGAGATCGACGACAACGGCCACATTCGCAAATTCACTGCGCCAGCCTTCGTTTATGCGGCTGCCCCGCACGATGTTGCAGGTGCTGGCGTTAATCACGCTCTTCCCTACACGAAATTCGCACTGTTGGCTGATGTCGCCGATGTCGTCTACCGTTAGCGTGCCGCGATTGTCGGCCGTTGCCGTCGCGTACCAGGCTTGAATTGGATAGCGCGCTGTCGCGAGGTCTTTCTCTTCGGCCTTGTAGTGAGAGCCCAACAATCCCGGCGCCTTCCGCCGTATGCCGTTAAGCAAACCTTGCGGATGCGGCGTGAAGATAATTTGCACATTGGTCTTGCAGTGGCTGTTAGTTTCCACCTTCGCACCGATCTGCGCCGCGACTTCTTTGACGCGGGCTGTCACGAAGGCGTTGAAGCCCGGCGAGAGGCCTGTGGTCACCGGACAGATTCCCTTTTCCCACCGCGCGAGCTGTCCGATGAGCGTGTTTGTCGGTGCCACGGTGGATGTGACAAAATCGCGGATGATTTTATCCTGCACGCCCAAGACCGTGACATCTTCAATGGGTTTCTGAGGCTGCGTTGCCGGGTCAGACGTTTGCGCGCGGACCGGCATACTCAACGCAACAGCGGCGGCGAGGAGTGTAGCAAGGCCTGGAACAAATACGCGTAGTGTCATTTCGCCCTCCTATCGTTGCGGCGCATTCAATGCCTACTCCGAATGATCGAGACTTCGCTTCATCCAGGCCGCGAGATTGATTTGCGCGAGGCCCGCTTTGGCATCGATCTTCATCTGATAAAGCACCGTCAGATAGGCGAGATCGTTCTCGGTCAGTCGTTCGGCTTTCTTCGTGGCATCGCAGTCGGGGTTTATGAGATTGGCGATACTGGGTAACGCGAGGCACGTGCCGAAAGATTTGGTCTGCGCCAACGCCACCATTGCAACGTAATCGGCGAGGGTCCGCGTGCTGATTTTGCCGAGTTTGGTCGTATCGACGATGACGGTCACCACGTTAAACTCGCTGCTAAAGCCGTCGCTGATGCGGCTGCCGTTGACCTGATTGCAGGAACTGGCCGTGATCTCGAAGGGTGCGCCGCCCGCCGCGCCGATACCTCCCGGTCCCGGGATTCCGTTGAAGTCTCCTGAAACTGTGAAAGTGCAATCGCCGCCGATGTCGCCGATATCGTCCATCGTCAGCCGGCCGTCGCGGTTGGCCGTGGCTGTCGCGTACCACGCCTGGATTGGCTGTCTAACGGTGGCGAGCTCTTTGGCTTGCGCCCGATAGTGCGAGCCCAGCAGCCACTGCGCCTTCCTGCGAACCTCGTCCATCAAGGCTTGCGGTTTGGACGTGAAGATCACCTGAATGTTGGTTTTGCACGGCACGTTCGTGTCCACCGGCGCACCCACGCGCGCCGCTACCGCCTTGATGCGATCGGTGACACGATTATTCCAGGGGTCGACTAAACCGGTGGTCGCGGGACACACACCCATCCGCCAGCGCGCGATGCCGCCGATGAGCGAGTTCACAGGTGCAACATAGGTGTTCACGAAATCATGAATCATCTTTTCCCGCACGCCCATGACCGTGATTTCCTGAATGGGCGGATCTGCGGATTGTGCGGGCGGAGCTGCGCTGGGATCGCTCGTTTGCGCCCACGTCGCCGGGTTTGCCGTGGCGGCAGCAATGAAGAGTGCGGCAGCTTGGGTAAATGCGCGTCGTGTCATGGACCCCTCCCAGGCGTCATAGACCACCGTCACGAATAGCTAATTTGCAGGCGTACCTTTTTGCAGAGCGACTTGCTGCTCGAGCAGGCTCTGCATGACGGCGCCTATCGCCGATTGCTGCACGTCATGGGGAACGTCACTGGTCGTCCGGTAAAGCGCTTTTAGATAAGCGATGTCGTAAGGCGAAAGCGCCGTGGCTTTGGTATCGGCGCTGCAATTGGCAAACGCGTTGGAAATACTGGGAAGTTCTTGGCATTTATCGAGCGTCTTGGCGCGTGCGAAGGCCATCATCGCGATGTAATCGGCAACAGTGCCGATGTCGCGGCCTTCGATCTTGTCGATATCGGCAACAATGACGACCTTTGCGAAGTCGCTGGTCATGCCCGTTCTGAGCCGGCTGCCTGGGACGTAATAAACCGGAAAGGACTCCAGATTTCCACCCGGCATCGTATTAAACCACGTGTCATGGTGGTCGAGTTGCCATCTGCCGCGGCTATCGCGCGTGCCGGTGGCGTACCACGCCTCGATGGGATGAGTGATGCTCGCTAGTCTGTCGCGCATTGCCGGATAGTGAGGCCCAAGAAGAACCGGGAAATGATGCTTCATATCGTCGACCTGCTCTTGCGGATGCACGCTGAAGACAATCTTGAGGTCGACATCGCAAGAGCCGGTTTTGACTCTGGGTGCGCCGATTTGCGCCGCGATATCCTTAATCCGCGCGGTGACGAAGGCATTATAGCGTGGCGCCATACCCGAGGTATCCACGCACAACGGCGCATCCCAGCGCGAGATCTGATCAACAAAGGTCGATGGCGCCGTATAGCTGTGTACAAACGTGCGCGTGCGCACATAGTCGAGAATCTTGTTGCCAGTCACGACAATTTCTTCCGCCGCCGGCACCGCTTGCTGCATCAATTGTTGTGTCACGATTGGTGGTGCGAGGCTCGCCGTGACAATATCTTGAGGCCCTTTGCTCGGGAGTGCTTCGCTACGCGTTTCGTCGGCGACGGGGTGCGCGATCATAGGGCTTGGAGCGGCCTTCGGGGCCGGCTTTGGCGCTGGCGCTTTCTGGGGGGCGGTTTGTTCTTCCTGCGTCAATGCGGCAACGGGTTGCGGTACAACTTCGCGCGACGGGGCTGCGTGCTGCGGAATCATATCCGCGGGCACATCTGGTTGCGGCGGCAGAGCGGCGATAGCCGAAGGTGTCAACACGCCTGCCGCCATAGGCAATACCAGGGTGGCTACCGCAATTGCAGTCAGCAGAACACGCTTCGCGCCGCTAACGCGGATGAGGTTTATATCTGCCACGATCCTCTCAACACGATGCTTGAGGTTCGCGCCGGCGACACCCGGTGCGCAAGCCAGCGGCGAGCGCACGTAGAACCGGCAAACTTCGAGGATGCTGTCGGCGTAGGCCGTGGGATTGTCGCAGGTGGCCAGCACGCTTTCGTCGCAGGCATTTTCCCGTTCGACGATCAGGCGTGCACCAATCCACCACACCAGCGGATTGAACCAGAATACCAATTCCGTCGCCATGTGGATGGCGGCGGTTAGATTATCGCGCCGCCGCCAATGGCAAAGCTCGTGCTCGATCACCAGAGCGATCTGCGACGGCGAGAGTTGTAAGGCGATCCCTTCCGGCTGCAGCAAAACCGGGCGGAAGATGCCAACGAGTCCCGGCTCGAATAAAGAATTGCTCAAGCGAACGGGAATCGCGGCTGTGTTGGCTACATTGGTTGGGGCCGGGCGCGAGGCCTTACGCACGGCCGCGAGCCGCATCCCTTGCACCATCCAGCGGCAAAACAGAAAGGCGCTGCCGATAACCCAAATGGCGATGAGTACGGACCCAAGATCGAGGCCGGAACTGGCGGGTTCGAAGGCGACCTGCGTTGGCGCGAGACCGATATCGCTAGCGGTGGTCAATGTGGATGCCGTCGGCGTGACGATCGGGGAGACGAGGGGAGCAATTGCCTCGGCAGACCATGGAATGTCGAGTGCGACCGCCGGTGCGGTTTCCCAGCGTAAATATTCGCCGATGCCGACGATCAGCGAAAAGGGGATCAGGAATTTCACCGAAGCGGCGAACCACAGCCAGTACCGCACGGCAGCCCGATTGTTCGTGAAACAGAGCGTGATGAGCCCCAAAAAGACCGCGAACAACGTGGACTGCAGCAGATGCTCGATAACGAGAGAGGTCATTCGGATTTCCCCTTGCGTTTGTGCTTGGCGAGAACTTCTTCGGCCTCGGCGATATCTTCTTTGGTCAGTTTTCCGGTCTCGATCATATGGGCCATCAGAAGACTGGGCCCGCCGCCGAACAGACTCAGCAGTTCATCGATCAATTTGCCGCGCGCCGCATGCGGCGAGATCGAGGCCTCGAAGATATGTGCGTTGCTGATTTTCTTGACGCGCCGCAGCGCCTTTTTGGTTTCCAGCCGGTACACCGTGGTTTGGATGGTGGTGTAGGCGGGGCGGCCTGCCGCGGGAAACGCCTCTTGAATCTCGCGCACGGAACAAGCGCCGTGCTTCCACACGGCCTCCATAATGCGGAGTTCTAATGTCGTGAGCTTAGGGATCGCCATGACGTTTACCCCTTTGCGCGAATCTACTATAGACGTAGTAGATACTACTATGGCGTAAAACTCAAGCTGCTGCGTGAACTGAGGCCACCCTGCGTTCAGGCCCTCTTCGCTTCATCCAAGTGGCGAGATCGATCTGCTGCGGTACGGGGACAGGTGTCTGTGCCGAGGCTGATGTATTGATGAATCCGAACTCAGAAACGGCCATCGCGATGGCGCAGCGCTTCATGTCGGCTCCTCCCCGGGAATCGATCTCTCATTATATATAGAGACGGCAATGTGCGACACGCCGGGCTCTCGGGGCGGGTTTTGCCGCCATGCCCTTGGCCGCATGATGTTTTTTTGCGTAGCGGTGGTCCGCGCGCGGCCTGAGGAAGAACCTTGTATCCCCCGCAATGCCCCGGCTATTGTCCAGTCAGGTGATCGGGATTTCGCTATGTTATCGCAACGCTCCAAATACGCCCTTCGCGCCATGACCATGCTGGCTGCCGCCAAGCCAGGCGAGCTGGTGTTGGTGGCTGACATCGCCAAACAACGCAAAGTGCCGCGCAAGTTTCTCGAACTGATCCTGCTCGATCTGAAGAAGCGCGGACTGCTGCACGCCAAACGCGGTAAGAACGGCGGTTATTGTCTGGCGCGACCGCCCAACAAAATCAGCTTCGGCGAAATCGTGCGCATCACCGACGGGCCGCTGGCACCTTTGGCTTGTGCGAGTCTCACGGCCTATCGCAAATGCGACGATTGCGAGGACGAGAAATCCTGCGCTATACGCAGAATCATGCGCAGTGTCAGGGATGCGTCCGCCGCAATTCTCGACAAGTCTACCCTAGCCGACGCTCTCAAAAAATAGATCGCGGCTTTTGAAATCATGCATTTTCTGACGTTGATCAATCCGCTCTATTCCGTGTCCGGCCTCGCGGTCGGCATTCTCGTCGGCATGACTGGCGTGGGCGGCGGCTCGCTGATGACGCCCTTGCTGATTTTGCTGTTCGGCATTCATCCGGCAACCGCTGTGGGCACCGACCTGCTGTATGCTGCGGCAACTAAAACCAGCGGCACTTTCTTTAATGGCTTCACGCGCACCGTCGATTGGCGCATCGTCTCGCGGCTTGCCACAGGCAGCGTTCCGGCCACCGCCGCGACGGTGTTCATCCTCGCTCATAGCGATGTCCAGAACGCGACCGCTCACAACATCATCACTATGATCTTGGGTTGCGCGTTGTTTGCGACGGCCCTGGTATTGATTTTTCACAAGCAGATTCTGGCGGCCTATGCCGAACGCGTTGGCGATCTCAGCGAACGCCGCACCATGATCCTGACAATCGCGGTCGGTGCGGCGCTTGGTGTTCTGGTCACGATCACCTCCGTCGGTGCGGGCGCGCTTGGTGTTACGGCGCTGCTGGCGCTTTATCCGCGTCAACCGCTCGCCAAGATTGTCGGCTCCGACATTGCTCACGCTGTGCCTTTGACGCTCATTGCAGGTCTCGGCCACTGGATGCTGGGCTCAATCGATTGGCCGCTCTTGGGCTCGCTGCTGGTGGGATCGATTCCCGGAATTCTGATCGGCAGTTATGTGGCCGGCCGCGTCCCGGACCATGTGCTTCGTTTAATGTTGGCGGCCACGCTTCTGCTTGTGGCGGTCCGCTTATTTATGTAGGCATGAGGGGCGCTGGGAGGCGTCGGGGAGATTTCTCGCGCTTTGCGTTCCGCTCTAAACGAGGCTCTGTAACAATGGCCGCAACTCTCCGCATGTTGATCCTCGCGCTGCTGGCAATCGCGCCTGCTGCCTTGTCGACATCCGCTCAAGAAGAGCCGCCGCCGCCGAAGGCCTCTCCGATCATCAGCGTCAGCGAAGAGGCGTTGCCGCGCGCTGGTGGCGTCATGGTATTCGGCGGAACCGGAAAGCTGGGCCTCGAAGTCGTCAAGCAACTCGTCGCACAGCATGAACATGTGACGGTCATGGCGCGCGCCTCGGCGGATACCGCCGCCCTGAAGGCTCTAAACGTCAATGTCGTTGTCGGCGATGCGCTCGACACCGAGAGTTTGAAAAAAGCGTTCACCGAAGCGCCATTCCGCGCCGCCATTTCAGTGCTGGGCGGGCACAAGGACGATTACCGCGTCGACGGCGAAGGCAATAAGAATGTCATCGACGCGACCAAAGCCGCGGGCGTGACGCGGCTGATCCTCGTGTCGGCTATTGGCGCCGGCGACAGCGCCGAAACCCCGCCGTGGATTGTGCGCTATTTTCTGAAGGATTATTTCGCGGCTAAGACCGTGGCCGAGGATTATCTGAAAACCACGGATCTCGATTACACCATCATCCGTCCCGGAATGTTGGTGGACAGCCCGAAAGCAGGCGAGCCCGCGCTTGGCCACATTGCGCCCAGCATTGTCGGCATCACGCGCGCCGATCTCGGCAAATTGGTCGCTGGCGCGCTCGAAGATAAAGCGACGTTCAAGCAGACTTACGCCGCCATCGATGCCAAGCGCACGGGTCTGTGGGCCTTACTGACGTACTGAGTTAAGCCTGGGAGGGTTTAGAAAATGAAGATCGTAACGGCGACACGGAACGTGGGGATACTGGCAATGTTGTTGATGCCCGCAGCGGCATCGGCCAAAAGCATTCTGTTCGTCGGCAACAGCTTCACAGATCG
>CAITZE010000108.1 GCA_903896775.1 uncultured bacterium | reverse complement strand
CAGGACGACATACCTATAGGCCCTAACGCACGAAACCCGCAATGGTTTCAAACCGCTGTTTAAATCGTCTCCCGGTCGATCCATGCGAGGTAATCGGGTAGCCCTGCGACCATGTCGTAAATCACCGCGCAAGGCACGTCGTAACTGTGCAGCGATTTGATGCGCGCCAAGGCGATATCTGCAAGATCCCGGCGCGTCTTGGCGATCAGCACAATTTCCTGTGCTTCCTCGACGTTGCCCTGCCACCGATAGATCGATATGGCTTCACTCAACACGTTGACGCAGGCCACAAGTTTCTCATCAACCAGCGCGCGGGCAATAGTCATGGCTTCGGCGCGAGAGGACGACGTAATGTAGATCATGCAGTGGCCAATGTGCGCTTCAGGCATTTGCGAGGCAGTCCCACTTTGCTAGACTTTTAGCGGCTTTAAGAAAAATTCACATCTCGGTGCGTATTAACGGTCCGCGCAGCGTTGAGTGTAGTGCTTCGACTGTGCAAAACGCCACGGATAGGAATCCCGTCATGGACGGAGGCGACCGCAATATTGTCCGACTCTCTCCCGCTCAGCGCAAATGGCTGGAGCGTGGTTTGACTCAGCCCGGCGGCAAGTTACCGCTGTTCGACAACGAAGGCCGCAAGATCAATACCCAAGTCGTGAAGAAATGCGTCGATGAAGGGTGGGCCGAACCATGGTTCGCCAATCAGCTGAAGCCAGACTTTATGGTGTGTAAGCTCACCGCAGCGGGACGCTCGGTGCTTCAAGAATCAATGGCCGCTTAAGGCCTAAGCCGTCAGTTCCAAAGATTCACCCGGGCGCGCATAAGTGCCCGAAACAGCGAAATAACTCTTCGCATAGCGCGTAGCAGCCGCGAGAAACTCCGGCGCAGGCGATGAACTGCCCTGCCCGGAGCTTTTCGCGGATTGATAGAGCCCTTCTGACTCCGCGGCCGACAGCACTTCTGGCTCAGCCTGATTGGGAAGCTTGGATGGACGAGGTGCCGGCGTTGTATCCGAATCTGTGACGGCAGATTTGGACGCTTCGGCGCCAAGAGTTTTTGTAAGGCCTGCAATGGTCGCTGCATCGAGCAACGACTTGAACGCAACACTCGGGCGTCCGCGCGCGTCCCGTGAAGAGCTACGTCGATCGTTGCTTGCACCGCCGCGCTGACCGACAGCCGTAATTTGCGGCGCGCTCGGCAAAGGCAGTGCCGGCGTGGCAATTGGCTGAATTGAAAGTGCGTCGGTAATGATCGCCATCTGACCCCTCGCCCGAACCCCTTCGGGCACACCCTATTAACAGTTTATAAAGGATTTGGGGTGCCGGTACAACAAAACAATACGCGCAATAGTTGTTTATACAACGGCGTGTGGAACGGGTGTTTTGTTGATTTTGAAGGAGAAAATGGTCGGGACGACAGGATTTGAACCTGCGACCCCTTGACCCCCAGAACCGCGCCGCGGGTTCCGAGAGGTTCGTCCTAGTTCATGTTTTCAATGTTTCCAAGGGTTTTCGAGAATCACTGCACGTCAAAACGTCGACCT
>CAITZE010000107.1 GCA_903896775.1 uncultured bacterium | reverse complement strand
GGACGTCGCGGTGTTCGGCGGCGGAGCTGCCTACACGCCGCCGTGGCAAATCGCCCATGAATGCGATCACAACTGCTCCTTCGCCTCGGGTCATGCGGCCGTCGCGTTCTGGATCACGGCTTACGCGTTTATTTTGCCGCCAAAGTGGCGCGCTGCCGGCATTTTTTCAGGCTTTGCATTCGGCGTGGCGGTAAGCCTCGTGCGCATTGCGCAAGGGGCTCATTTCTTGAGTGACGTTGCGGCGGCCGGCTTCATCGTGCTGACAATCAATATCATCCTTGCGCGCATTATTCTTGAACGCCCAAGTCAGGAAATGGCCGGGACATGAAGAAGATGTCCTTCACTAAACTTATGAGCGGCATGCTTGCGGGCAAAGATCCTACGCCGCCAATGTGGCTGCCTGTAGATCGGCCCTATCCACGGCTTATGGGCTTACATCCGGAGCCGTGCGGCCTTCTGGGACGTGAAGGCCTTTATGCCGTGTGGCACCTTGGCGTGCGGCCGCAATGGCTGCGCGTCGGTGCCGCCGGCAATCTCGGCGCTGCATTGCCTCAACTCGCACAGATGTCATGGGTCGCGGCTCATAAAGATAATCACGGCGTCTTTGTTGCCTGGGCTTTTGCGCCAGAAAACCAAATTGCCGGCTTGGTTCGATATTTGGGCGAAACTTTGTCTCCCGCATATCAGCGCGAGCCATTTGCTGGGGATCGTGCGTTGGATCCGACGGTACTTTCCATTGCTTGCCCATTGCCACCAGGAACTCAGTCATGAATGCCACGCCTATTTCAATTTACGGCGTTGCCTTGGCTTATCCGCCCCACTGTTTTCGACAAGCCGATGTGATGGCCAAAGCCGCCGAGGTTTTTGGACATCGGCCGGAGCTTATGGAGCGCATGGCGAAGAGCTACGGCAATGCCGGCGTCAAACAGCGCAACTCCTGTGTACCTCTCGAATGGTATGCGACGTCTCATGGCTGGCCCGAGCGTTCGCAGCTGTTTGAAGAAAATGCACTCCGTCTACTGACCGAGGCAGGCGAGAGAGTCCTGAAGAGCACCGGCGTTGAATCCAAAGATGTTGCCGCGACGGTAACGGTCTCATCGACAGGCATTGTCACACCGTGTTTAGACTCTCTGTTGCAAGAGCCTCTGGGTTTGTCGCCGACGGTTCAGCGCTTGCCGATCTTCGGACTTGGGTGTGCCGGCGGCGTCATCGGGCTGTCGCGCGCTGCAGCTGTCGCTCAAGCGCTTCCTGGCCGTTGGGTACTTTTTTTATGTACGGAATTGTGCGGCCTGACTTTCCGGCCAACCGATGACAGCAAAGCCAATATCATCGGCACGACGATCTTCGGCGACGGCGCGGCGGCGATGCTCTTGCGTGCAGACGCCGGTAAAACACCTGCTTTGGCACGCATCAACGCGTGGGGTGAGCACACCTGGCCGGGTTCCCGCGACATTATGGGTTGGAAAGTCGAAGACGACGGATTAGGCGTTGTGTTCTCGCGCAGCATTCCAAACCTTGTGCGCGACGAGATGCGCAGCGTTACGGATGCTTTCCTTGCTACGCACGGCTTAACGCAAAACGATCTCGACGGCCTGATCGTTCATCCCGGCGGTGAAAAAGTGCTGGAGGCTTTGGAGGCCTGTTATGGCTTGCCTGACGGTGCGTTGGTTGACGCGCGGGCTGTTCTTGCCGATCACGGCAATATGTCGGCGGTGACTGTTCTTGCGGTATTCGAACGAGCAGTTGCGCGCGGCGCATCGGGGCGTCATTTGATGATGGCGCTAGGACCTGGGTTTTCCGTCGGCATGTGTCTGCTGGACCTGCCGTAATTTTATGGCCGCCGCACTTCTTATCTATGTGATCGTCGAGCGGCTTTTGGAGCTGGTGATTGCGCGGCGAAATACCCAACGCTTGCTCGCACGCGGTGCGCATGAAGTCGGTGCGTCGCATTATCCGTTCATGGTCGCGCTTCACGTATCTTGGTTGGCGGCGATCATTTTGTGGGTTGTATTAGCCGCGCCTGCCGTCCGTATCCCCTTTCTTGTGTTGTATTTGTTTCTTCAAGGTTTGCGGATCTGGGTAATGGCCAGCCTCGGTCCCTATTGGACAACGCGCATTATCACACTTGCCGATGCGCCTTTAGTGGCGCGCGGACCCTACAGATTTTTGCGCCACCCAAACTATGTCGTTGTGGTTCTGGAGATCATGACTTTGCCGCTCGTGTTCGGAGCCTGGCATATCGCGTTGATTTTTTCGCTCGCGAATGCCGGCATGTTGTGGGTCCGTATTCGCGCCGAGAACCAAGCCGTCAGCTTGCGGCGTTAGTTTTCGCCTAGCGACTGCCTTCGGGTGTAGCGCTCATAACCTGTTTGGCGATGTCATAGGAAAAGCCCGCACGCGCCAAAGCCGCGAGGTCTTTGGAAAGCTGTTTGCGTTTCGCCGCGGCGTCGCCGGTTTGTATTCCAAAAGGTCCGAGGCGCCGCCGTCGTGCATAGGCGAGCGCCGCATTCAGCGTGGCGTCATCTCCTGTGGCGGTAATGGCAGTAGAGTCCAACGCAGTTGCAATTAAGTCCCGACCGACACCCTTGGCCGAGAGGGCGGCACGGATTTTACCAGGGCTTTTGCCGAGTGACCGTAAAGCAATGGCGCGGCCCAAAGCGTACCGGGCGTCGTCGACCATGCCGCAGCGCACCATATGCGCCACAATCTCCTCCGCCCAGGCTGTGAACTCGCTTGTATCTCCACCATGGGCATGGCGCGCACGCTCCGCCCGACGCAAGAGCACCCGCTTAAGATGGGTTGCGGTGGTGGCAAAACGCTCGATATGGAACTTGGCGATGTTTTCCATGCGCCGTTTGGTCATGGGCCGGGGCGGGCCGGGTTTGCGCTGTGTTGCCGGCTTGTCTTTGGCCGGCGTGCTTTTGGCAGACTTGTCTTTGGAAGGACTGGGCGAAACCATAGGATGGAGATATACCCTTGCCGGAACCAGGCGGTCAGCCTAAATCCGCCGGGCTAAGATTTGTACCCTCGAAAGCACCATGCACGACCGCGTTATCCCGCCCCCCGCAAAATTTCAAATTCCGCCGCCCCGGACCATTGGCCCGGTCAACTGGCGCGGGATGTGGGAGCTTTATCTCAAGGAAGTTCGGCGCTTTTGGAAGGTGAACTTCCAGACCATCGCCGCGCCCGTGATGACGACCTTGATGTTCCTGCTCATGATGGTCTTCGCCTTCGGCCGCGGCAGCACGCAGATCGGCGGTTTTCCCTTCGAGGACTTCTTGGCGCCCGGCCTCATCATCATGACGATGATCCAGAATGCTTTCGCGAATACATCGTCTTCGATTTTGGTGTCCAAAGTGCAGGGCAATATCGTCGATGTGCTTATGCCGCCATTGAGCGCTTTTGAGCTGACGGTCGCCTGGATGATGGGCGGCGTGACGCGCGGTATTGTGGTGGGTATCGCAAGCGCGCTCACAATGTTGTTTTTCGCGCATCTGCATCTTTACAACATTGGAATGATCCTGTTTCACGCACTTGCGGGCTGTCTGGTTATGTCGATGGTCGGCATTCTCGCGGCGGTGTGGGCGGATAAATACGATCACCTCGCAGCGGTCACGAATTTCGTTGTCACGCCTCTGACGTTTTTGTCAGGCACGTTCTATACCATCGACCGTCTGCCGCCTTGGGCGCAGTTCCTTGCGCACGGCAATCCGTTCTTCTACAATATCGACGGGTTTCGGTATGGCTTTCTCGGCCACGAAGCCGCGCGACCGGAGACCGGCATCGCAGTGCTGCTCGGCGTTAACGCCGTCATGTTCATCTGGACTTACCGCGTGATCAAAAGCGGCTACAAGCTCAAGGCTTAGGCGGGCGATACGTCGCAGTTTTGTGACATATCGCGCGCGGTACCCGGGCCCCACTTTCGCCCGGGGACATTGACAAAATCGCGGTTTGGCGTATGAATCCTGGAGCGTCGGGCGGTCTGTAGGCCGCCCTTCATTTTTTTCCGTTTCGTGATGTTCAAGGCTTTGGCTCTTGGACGAAATTATCGCCGGACTTGAAGGGGCGACGTTGTGAGCATTTCCGCGGTGATGCCGACTTACGCACGGACTGACCTGGTTTTCGACCGGGGCCAGGGCGCTATGCTGTACACAACCGATGGCCGCAGCTTCCTCGATTTTGGTGCCGGCATCGCGGTCAGTTCGCTCGGTCACGCGCACCCTCATCTCATCGCGGCGCTTAAAGCTCAGGCTGAGAAACTGTGGCACACGTCCAACCTTTATCGCATCGCCGGCCAGGAGAAACTCGCGGCACGGCTGGTCGAGAATTCCTTCGCGGACACGGTGTTCTTTTGCAACTCCGGCGCCGAAGCGATGGAGTGCTCCGTCAAAATGGCGCGGCGCTATCACCAGGCGCAGGGCGCCAAAGACAAATATCGCGTGATAACGGCGCGGGGCGCTTTTCACGGCCGCACACTGGCGATGATCTCTGCGGGCGGTCAGGACAAGCACCTCGACGGTTTCGCGCCAAAGGTTGACGGTTTCGATCAGGTCGCCTTCGGTAACCTGAATGAAACGCGCGCGGCGATTACGCCGCAAACCGCTGCCGTTGTCGTTGAACCGATCCTGGGCGAAGGCGGCATCGTGCCCGCCGACCCTGAATACCTTAAAGGCCTGCGCGCTATGGCCGATGAGTTTGGTCTCTTGCTGATTTTCGACGAAGTGCAGACCGGCGTCGGGCGTACCGGCAAACTCTTTGCCCATGAATGGGCCGGGGTGACGCCAGACATCATGGCGCTTGCCAAGGGATTGGGCGGTGGATTTCCCATCGGCGCTTGCCTCGCCACCGAACGGGCAGCGAAGTTCCTGACTGCAGGCACCCACGGCTCCACTTTCGGCGGTAATCCATTAGCCATGGCAGCGGGCAACGCTGTACTGGATGTGCTGCTGGAGCCGGCTTTCCTAAAGGACGTAAACGCTGTGGCCACTTATCTGTGGGCCAAGTTGACGCCCGTCGTTGCTAAACACAGCAAGGTTTTCGAGGGCATACGCGGCAAGGGCCTCATGATCGGCTTGAAGTGCAAGGCGCCGAACGGTGAAGTGCTGGCTCGCTTTTTGGACCAGGGCCTTTTGGCTGTGGGCGCGGGCGACAATGCTATCCGCATTATACCGCCGTTAAATATCACCGATGCCGAAGTAGATGCCGCCGTGGCGATGATCGATCGCGCCGCAGCGTCACTGGCCGCCTGACTCATCAGCCG
>CAITZE010000106.1 GCA_903896775.1 uncultured bacterium | reverse complement strand
GTGTAACGTCGTGCGGTAATCCTGCTTCTGATCATACACCTCATCTTAACAAATCCCTGATCCGAACCCTGAGTCCTAAACCCTGACCCTGAATCAATAACTGAACCCCTTCGTCTGCCATATTTCCCCGCTATAGGCCTCAATCCGGGGCTATTCTGGACACCCCTACGCCCGGCAGGGTAAAAAGCCCGCCCGGCTGGGGCGGGCTGTGCCTGCGCTGAATTCATTTTGTTTTGAGATGTAAAACGATGGCGACGACAACCAAAGACATCCGTAACGCCTTTCTCGGTTACTTTGCCAAGAACGGCCATGAAGTTGTTGCCTCGAGCCCCTTGGTGCCGCGCAACGATCCGACGTTGATGTTCACCAATGCCGGTATGGTGCAGTTCAAGAACGTCTTCACCGGCAACGAGACCCGGCCTTACAAGCGCGCCGCCAGTTCCCAGAAGTGCGTGCGCGCCGGCGGCAAACACAACGATCTCGACAACGTCGGTTATACCGCGCGCCATCACACATTTTTCGAGATGTTGGGCAATTTCTCCTTCGGCGATTACTTCAAAGAAGAAGCCATCAAATTCGCCTGGGACTTAGTCACGCGTGACTATGGTCTGAATAAAAGCAAGCTGACCGTCACTGTGCATTCATCCGACGAAGAAGCCGCGAGCCTTTGGGCCAAGATTGCCGGTCTTTCGCAAGATCGCATCATCCGCATCCCAACTTCGGACAATTTCTGGTCCATGGGCGATACCGGTCCTTGCGGCCCTTGCACCGAGATTTTCTACGATCACGGCGAGCACATTCCGGGCGGTCCGCCGGGTTCAGCCAATGCCGATGGCGACCGCTTCATCGAGATCTGGAATCTCGTGTTCATGCAGTTCGAGCAAATCAGCGCAGACAAGCGCATCAATTTGCCAAAGCCGTCGGTCGACACGGGCATGGGACTGGAACGCATCGCTGCCGTCATGCAAGGCGTGCACGACAACTATGACATCGATTTGTTCAAGGCGCTGATCGCCGCGATTGCCAATGCTGCTAAAACCGATCCCAACGGCGTTCACAAAGCTTCGCACCGCGTGATCGCCGATCACTTGCGCGCGTCGGGCTTTCTGATCGCCGACGGCGTGCTGCCGTCGAACGAAGGCCGCGGCTATGTGCTGCGCCGGATCATGCGCCGCGCCATGCGCCATGCTCACATGATGGGCTGCACTGATCCCTTGATGTATCGCTTGGTGCCGTCATTGCTCGAACAGATGGGCAGTCACTTCCCCGAGTTGGAACGCGCGCAAGCCTTGATCACCGAGACCCTGATGCTGGAAGAAACCCGCTTCAAGTCCATGCTGGATCGAGGCTTGAAATTGTTGGACGAAGAAACCCGCAATATCGCGTCCGGCGGCCGCATGTCGGGCGACGTCGCTTTCAAGCTTTACGATACGTATGGATTTCCGCTCGATCTGACTCAAGACGCCTTACGCGCGCGCGATATCAGCGTCGATCTCGACGCCTTTAACGCCGCCATGCAACGCCAGCGCGCCGAAGCGCGCAAAGCCTGGTCGGGTTCCGGCGATGCCGCCGACGAAAAAGTCTGGTTCGAAGTGCGCGACACCGCAGGCGCCAGCGACTTCTTGGGCTATGCGACCGAAACCGCCGAAGGCCGCATCGCGGCGCTCGTTGTCGACGGTGCGCCGGTGAAGGAAGCCAGCCAAGGCCAGAAGGTCGCACTCGTCGCCAATCAAACGCCGTTCTATGCGGAATCCGGCGG
>CAITZE010000105.1 GCA_903896775.1 uncultured bacterium | reverse complement strand
TCATGCGAGGTCATTAACAACGCGCCGTCGTAATTCTTCAGAAAATCCTCGAGCCAGATCAGACTTTCGAGGTCCAGATGGTTGCTCGGCTCGTCTAACAACATGGCGTCGGGCTTCATCAGCAGAATGCGCGCGAGTGCAACGCGCATCTTCCAACCGCCCGAAAGCAGACCGACATCGCCGTCCATACGCTCCTCGGTGAAGCTCAAACCCGCCAGCACTTCGCGCGCGCGGTCTTCCAGTGCGTATCCGTCCAACTCCTGAAAGCGCCCCTGCACTTCGCCGTAGCGCGTGGCGAGAGCTTCCATGTTGTCGGCTTGTTCGGGATCGGCCATCGCCACTTCAAGCGCGCCCATTTCTTTCGCGAGCGCGCTCACGGGGCCCACGCCGTCCATCACGGCCGACACGGCGCTCTGGCCCGACATCTCGCCGACGTCCTGGCTAAAGTAGCCGATGGTTTTGCCGGAATCGACCAAGACGCGACCCTCGTCGGGCTGTTCGTTGCCTGCGATCATACGGAAGATGGTCGACTTGCCGGCGCCGTTGGGGCCGACGAGTCCCGCCTTCTCACCCTTCTGCAGCGCCATCGACGCGTCGATGAACAGGATCTGATGGCCGTGTTGTTTGCTGATGGAATCGAGACGAATCATGGCTGTGCGGCTAACGTGCCTTGGCGGCGACGATCTCCACCTCAACAAGGAGATTCGGCCATACCAGTTGCGGTGTGATCAACAACATGGATGCGGGCCGGGCGGCGCCGAGAAAACTATTGCGGATCTGCGCATAGGTTTTGATGTCCTCCGCGCGCGTCAGATACTGTGTAACTTTGACAATATCGTGAACCGTCATGTCAGCTTTCGACAAGACGCGCAGCAAGTTCTCCCACGCTGATTTGCTTTGGCCTTCAATGTCCGGCGGAACCTGTGATGCATCGACAAACCCCGGTGTTCCCGACGTCATCAACCACCGCAGATTCGGCGCCGTCTCGATCGCGTCACTATAGGAACCGATCTGACTAGCGATCCCAATATTGTGAATGGTGTGGTTCATATAGACCGTACTCTCTTATTCCCACTCAATCGTGCCAGGCGGTTTGCTTGTCACATCATACGTGACGCGATTGACGCCTTTGACTTCATTGATGATGCGGTTGGCGACGCGACCCAGGAACGCCATGTCGTAGGGATAGAAATCGGCGGTCATGCCGTCGGTGGAGGTCACAGCGCGCAGCGCCACAGCATAATCATATGTGCGGCCATCGCCCATGACACCAACGGTGCGCACCGGCAGCAGCACGGCGAAAGCCTGCCAGATGGCGTCATAAAGCCCGGCTTTGCGGATTTCGTCGAGATAGATCGCATCGGTCTTGCGCAGGATATCGAGGCGCTCGCGTGTGATCTCTTGGCCCGGAATGCGAATAGCAAGACCGGGCCCCGGGAACGGGTGACGGCCAACCATTTCATCGGGCAAACCCAACTCGCGGCCCAACACACGCACTTCGTCTTTGAACAGCTCGCGCAAAGGTTCGACAAGTTTCATGTTCATACGCGCCGGTAAGCCGCCGACGTTGTGGTGAGATTTGATGGTGACGCTGGGTCCGCCGTGGAACGACACGGACTCGATCACATCGGGATAAAGCGTGCCCTGGGCCAGGAAGTCGGCGCCGCCGATCTTCTTGGCTTCTTCCTCGAAGACATCGATGAAGGTGGCTCCAATGGTTTTGCGCTTTTTCTCGGGATCGGTCTCGCCGGCGAGTTTACCGAGGAACAGATCAGAGGCGTCGCGCGCAATCAGGCGCACATTGAAGCGGTCGCGGAAGACCTTCACAACCTGTTCAGTCTCACCCTCACGCATGAGGCCGTGATCGACGAGTACGCAGGTGAGCTGATCGCCGATGGCTTCGTGAATGAGTGCTGCGACCACAGAGGAATCGACGCCGCCCGAAAGTCCGCAGATCACTTTACCGTTGCCGACTTGCGCCTTGATCGCGGCGATGGCCTGGGCCTTGAAGGCCGTCATGGTCCAATCGCCTTTCGCGCCGCAGATATTCAGCACAAACTGGCGATAAAGCTCCGTGCCGTGCGGCGTATGCACAACTTCGGGATGGAATTGCACGGCGTAGAAGCGGCGTTCTTCATTGGCGATAGCCGCGAATGGCGCACCTTCGCTGACGCCGACAACTTTAAAGCCCGGCGGCAAAGCCGTGACGCGGTCACCGTGGCTCATCCACACTTGCTCTTTTGCGCCAACTTTCCAAGCGCCGGTGAACAGACTGCACGACCCGGTGACATCAACATAGGCGCGGCCAAATTCGCGGTGGTTGGAGGTTTCAACCTTACCACCGAGCTGGGCGACCATCGTCTGCTGGCCATAGCAGATGCCCAAAACCGGCACGCCCAAGGTGAAAACCGCGTCGTCGGCCTTCGGCGTATCGATATCCAATACAGAGGCCGGGCCACCAGAGAGAATGATGCCCTTGGGCGCAAAAGCCTTAAGGCTGGCGTCGGTGACTTTATTGAAGGGGTGGATTTCGCAATAGACGCCGATCTCGCGTACGCGGCGCGCGATGAGCTGGGTGACTTGAGAGCCGAAGTCGATGATGAGAATACGGTCGGTCATACTCTTCCTCTAAGAGATTCGTTCGAAAACCGCCACGAAGAATCCGTCCGTGCCGTAGCGGTGCGGCGTCAGGGTCAAAAAAGCATCCTCGGTCGGACACGATGTTGGCAGCACAGACGCCCATACGTCCTTGATCGGAACCACTCTAAATTCGAGATGGCGCGCGAGGAAAGCCTCGGCGCGTTGGGTATTTTCTTCAGGCAACAGCGAGCACGTGGCGTAAACCAATCGTCCACCAAGCTTCACCAGCGGCGCGCCCTGGTCGAGCACGCTGTCTTGGGTGTTCCGCAAATTCTCAAGATTCTCCGGCTTCAAATGCCAACGCGCATCGGGATTGCGTCGCCAGGCGCCCGTACCGGAACAGGGCGCATCCACCAGTACGCGATCGAAGGTGCCGGCCTGGCGTTTGATCCACTTGTCCTTTTCTTCGAGAATACGGAGCGTTGCGTTGTGAACGCCCGCGCGGCGAAGGCGCAATTTGGAACGTTCAAGACGCCCAACGGAAACATCACAGGCCGTGATCTGACCTTTGTTTTGCATGGCTGCAGCAATCGCGAGCGTCTTGCCGCCGGCGCCCGCGCAAAGATCAAGCACTTTGGAACCAGGTTTTGCATCTACTAGCTGCGCGCAAAGCTGTGACGCCTCGTCCTGCACTTCAAACAAACCGTCGCGGAACCCGGCGTGATCGCCAAGGCTGATGCGCGCCGGCAAGCGGACGCCCAAAGGCGATAGCGGCGTTGAACTGGCCTTTAAATCTTCCGCTGTGAGGTTGGCCAGCACTTCGTCGCGCGTGGCTTTCAGCGTGTTCACGCGGAGATCGAGCGCAGCTTCACTGTCGAGGGCCGCCAGTTCGTTGTCGGCTTCCGCGCCAAAGGCCGCGTCGAATTTTTCCAGAAGCCACCAGGGGCATTCCAGTTTGACTTCGCGCGGCATGGCGGTGTCGTCACGCGTCTTGACGCGTTCGACCATACGCTTTTCATTGGCGGCCAACGGCGACGGGCCGTTTTTCGCGCCCGAATAAAGTCCGGCGATAGCATCGACCGACCGGCCTTCGCCGCGCACGAGATTGGCCGCGACGAACAACCGCCCGGATGGATGATCGGTACCAAGCGACCAGGCCAGCCGCGCGCGGTGACGCAGCACCCGCCAGATCTGTTCGGAGACGGAACGGCGATCGCCCGCGCCAATAAAACGCCGATTGCGGAAGTACGCGGAAATCACGCCATCGGCGGCGCGGTCCGTGCCCAGGACTTCGTCGAGCAGTTCAATAGCGGCTTGGAGGCGTGCGGCGGGCGTCATGATGCTGCGCCCACAAAAACGGGCGAATGGTCAGGTGTTGTTGAGACGATAGTTCGGTGGTTCACGCGTGACCATAACATCGTGGACATGACTTTCGCGAATGCCGGCGCCGGTGATACGGCGGAATTTGCAGTTCTTCTGCATGTGTTCAATAGACGCGCTGCCGGTATAGCCCATGGCGGCTTTAAGCCCGCCGACGAGCTGATGGATGACGGCAGACACGGGGCCCTTGTAAGGCACGCGGCCTTCGACGCCTTCCGGCACCAACTTCATATTATCGCTCACTTCCTCTTGGAAGTAGCGGTCGGCAGAGCCGCGCGCCATGGCGCCGAGCGAGCCCATGCCGCGATAGTCTTTATAAGTGCGGCCTTGGTAGAGAATGACTTCGCCGGGCGCCTCTTCGGTACCAGCCAGCAGCGAGCCAATCATGCAGCAATCGGCGCCGGCGGCGATCGCTTTAGCAATATCGCCCGACGCTTTGATGCCGCCGTCGGCAATCACGGGCACACCAGTGCGGCGCGCGATCTCGGCGACTTCCATCACGGCTGAAAGCTGCGGCACGCCAACGCCTG
This sequence comes from uncultured bacterium, assembly GCA_903896775.1. GTDB lineage: Bacteria > Pseudomonadota > Alphaproteobacteria > Rhodospirillales > Rhodospirillaceae > SHVO01. The sequence goes on along the minus strand of CAITZE010000105.1, from coordinate 47 downwards.
CGACAATGCGCGTGGTACAGATCGAACCCGGGCCAATGCCGACTTTG
>CAITZE010000104.1 GCA_903896775.1 uncultured bacterium | reverse complement strand
GCTACGCCGCGCCTACCGCGGCACGGTGTTTGCCGCCGGCTGTTTCATCGCGGCATTCGTCTCAATCCCGATTGTAAATCTCGCTACGCCGCTGTTCGGCGTCGCCTTCATGGTTCACATGCACAAGCGGCTGGTGGGCGGTCCACGGAGAGAATTGCTGGAGCCGGCGAGAGTCGCCCGGTAGCTTGGCGGCAAAATAACTCTCGTATCCCGGACGACTGTAGCGAGGCGTAGCCAAGCGGAAGGAGATTCGGGATCCAGCTTAAAGAATCTTTTCATAACCCTGGGTCCCGGATCATCACGCCGCTTGCGCGGCGCTCGTCCGGGACACGAGAGCGGGGTTTTTACTTCACAGTTCCCGCCGCATCGTACTTGCACTCGTCGCGATACGTTCTTCCAGCGGGAATTCCGGTTTGGCTTTTTCCGGCCAGTGGCATTGTTCGTTGATGAGGCAGCGGCCGCACTTCGGGCCACGCGCAACGCAGATGTAGCGTCCGTGCAGGATCAGCCAGTGGTGCGCGTGCAGCATGAATTTCTGCGGAATGATTTTGACGAGATTCATTTCGACTTCGAGAGGATTTTTTCCCGGCGCCAGCCCCGTGCGATTGCCGATGCGAAAGATATGCGTATCGACGGCCATCGTCGGCTCGCCGAACGCGATGTTCAAAACAACATTCGCCGTTTTGCGCCCAACGCCCGGCAAAGCCTCCAGCGCCTCGCGTTCGCGCGGCACTTCACCCCCATGCTGCTCAACGAGAATTTTCGACAGCGCCGCGACGTTCTTTGCTTTGCCCCGAAACAGGCCGATGGTTTTGACGTAGTCGCGGATTTTGCCTTCGCCGAGCGCCGCCATCTTCTCCGGTGTGTCGGCGGCGGCAAACAGCGCGGGTGTTGCCTTGTTGACGCCGGCATCGGTCGCCTGCGCCGACAGCACCACCGCGACCAGCAAGGTGAAGGCATTGACGTGCAGCAATTCCCCGCGCGGCGCGGGATGCGCCTTCTGGAAGCGCTGGAACGCTTCTTCAACTTCGGCAGCGGACCACGGTTTTACCTTGGCGAATTTTGGTGTTGGGGCTTTTTCCTTGCCCGCCGCCGGCGTCTTTTTGCCGGCTTTACCGGACTTCGGAACGCGCACGGGTTTCGCCGGTTGTTTCCTGGCGGTCTTTTTCACCGCCGGTTTTGCGGACTTCTTTGCGGATTTGGGGGTCGTCTTGCGTGCCATCCACCTCGTATAGTGAACGCCCATGACACTAGGCAATGACCCCGTAGCAGAACCCACGCTGTTCTCTGCGATCCTGACCCCGCATCGCTCGCTGAGCATGTCCGGATTCGTGATCGTGATGTCGCTCGTCGGCGGCGTCAGCTTCGTTGCCGGGCTGGTTTTCCTTGTCATGGGTGCGTGGCCGGTATTCGGCTTTTTCGGCCTCGACGTACTGCTGATTTATCTGGCGTTCCGCGCCAACTACCGCGCCGCCACCGCCTTCGAGCAGATTTCGGTAACGCCGAGCGAAT
>CAITZE010000103.1 GCA_903896775.1 uncultured bacterium | reverse complement strand
GCGAAAGGGTGCGGAGCTGGAAATTAGGCGGCGCGGCCCAGCGAAGCGGTGTTTTCGACGGCCATCAGCATCAGCATGAGGCTGCGTTTGCGGTCGAGATTGATGGCGTCTGTCCGCCGTGCGAGGTGACCGATTTTGTCCCAGACGTCGGCCCAAGCGGCTGGCGTGGCGGCGGTCAGCAGTTTGCGGGCAAGGTCTCTCTCGCCCGGCACGATCTCAGCAAGGGTATCGAGCCCGCCCTTAGCACCAGTGGCGACCATGCGTGCGAGCCACCAGGACAGTAACCCCGTAAGCGTACGGAACACATCTCCTTTAAGCGCTTTGTCGCTGAGGGCATGGAGCCGGCCAATGTTCAACTTAGGCACTTCGGTGAGCAGTTCCATCAGATCGCGAAACAAGGCAACACCGCCCTCGTCCGCCAATTCCATGGCGCGACCGATGGACCCATCGGCCAGCACTGCCAGTGCCGCGGCATCGGCGGCTTTAAGATCAGGCCGGTAACGGCCCATCAGTATGGTGACCTGAGATTGCGTCAACGGACGCAAATCGAGACGCCGACAGCGCGAGCGGATGGTCGGCAGTAGCCGATCCGGGTTATGTGCCACCAGAAACAACAGCGCACGGCGCGGCGGCTCTTCCAATACTTTGAGTACGGCGTTTGCCGCGTTAGAATTCATTTCATCGGCGGCATCGATAATCACGGTACGCCACCCACCTTCGGCCGGAGTCATGGACATAAACGTCCCGATCTCGCGCACTTCATCGACACCAATAACGGTCTTGCGCTTGGTCTGCTTGCTGTCGGACCAGCCGCGTTCGACAATTTTAAAATCGCCGTGCCCTTGCGCCGCTACACGGCGGAATACCGGATCATCCGCTGACATGGCGAGCGATGTAGGCGGTGGTGGCGCACCAAACATATCGGCAGCATTTGCCTCCGCGTTTCCTTGCGCCAGGGCAAATCGCGCCATGCGGTAAGCTAGCGTGGCTTTGCCGATGCCGCGCGGTCCACAAATCAACCAGGCGTGTGCCAGCCGCCCGCTTGACCATGCGCCGAGGTAGTCCTTTTCGGCTATTTCATGGCCAATGAGATAAGGATTGCTGCGCGGTTCAGGGATGTCTGTGGGATCGGCATCGCGCATAGATGCAGCCCTTACGGCAAAACTTTCAGAACTTCCGCGAGGGCCTGACGATGGATGGTATCGATATCCTGCGTGCCGTCGATCATTTTGCAGCGATCAGGCTCGGCCTTGGCGATGGCTTTAAATCCCATCCGCACGCGCTCATGAAATTCGACGCCCATGCTCTCGTACCGGGTTTCCTTGCCGCCGCGTTTGGACGCGCGGGCAAGCCCTGCGTCCACCGGCAGATCAAGGATCAACGTCAGGCGCGGCTTGAAATCACCGATAGCGAATTTATAGAGCGTGTCGAGCGATCCCACATCGACGCCGTAACCGTAACCTTGATAGGCAATAGTTGAGTCGGCAAAACGATCGGAGATGACGATTTTGCCAGCGTCCAACGCAGGCCAGACCGCGTTCACGAGGTGATCGCGGCGCGCTGCTGTATGCAACAGTACTTCCGTGATGCCGTCCCAATGCCCGCCGGGCCCTTCCACAAGCAATTTGCGGATGGTCTCAGCACCCGTGGCGCCGCCCGGCTCACGGGTCAACAGCACGTTATGGCCTTTAGAATTCAGAGCTTCGCCCAGCAGTCGGGCCTGACTGGATATGCCAGCCCCCTCGCCGCCTT
>CAITZE010000102.1 GCA_903896775.1 uncultured bacterium | reverse complement strand
GTGCTCGGTGTCGTACCAATCATTGAATTCGTCTTCAGCTGCATTCGTGTAATTGAATCCGACCAGCAGCAATCCATAGGGCTTCGCCATCGCTTCGTTTCCTTTTAGTTATTCACGCAAGCTGAGTCTTGCGACTGGGCGCTGCAAGATCATTCAGCAGACGGCCATAGCCTGGAATTCCGCTGATGCCGCCTATCATGCGCAGCGCCGCCCAGATAGTCGCTTGCGTAGTGGAGATCACCGGCTTGCCCAGTTCGCGTTCGAGTTGCGCGATGACATTCATAGTCTTCCAGTTGGTGCACGCGAGCACAATCGCTTCAGCGTCAGGGTGATCGATCTTGCGTGCGAGATCATATGCAGTCGAAACATCCAGCCGACCGACCACCAGATTGTCGACCAGCCCCAGACCTTCGGCAGCCAGCACTTTGATGCCATTGGCTTCGAGAAATGATTTCGCGATGGCGTTGACCTTGTCATCGTAAGCCGCACCCAACACTACGCGTCCAACACCCAGATGTTCCAGCGACTGTATCAATGCGGTCGATGTCGTAGTGGCGCGTTTGCCGGTGGCCTTTTCGATGAGGGCTATCAGTTCGCGGTCGTAACCCAGCCCTTTGAGAAAGCTCGGCGCGGTCGCGCCCAACACGATGACATCGACGTCGGCGGTCGCCAGATTTTTACTCTGCGCTTCAAGGTCACGCACCATGCCAAGTATTGAGTCAGGCGATATCTTGGTGAGAAACAAACGCGCAGTATGCAGCGTGACTTCAGGCGGCAGCGCCCGATAAAATTCCGGTTCTACCGTCGTGTTCGACGACGGCACCAGCAAACCTATACGTCCCATATCCGTCCTTTATAAGTTTTATATATTCACCGCTTGACGAGCGGGGAGTGTAGCAAACCGTCAGGCCTTGCCGTGCATCAGCTTTGATAACAACGGCGTCAACATCAACAACAACAATCCGGCGCCGAGCGAAGTACCGGCGAGAAACCAATAGAGTGGTATCGATGAGCCCGCCAGTAGTTGTTCAAGATTACCGGCCAGATAATTGGCAATTGCGTTGGCGGTAAACCAGATGCCCATCATGACGCTGGCGAGTCGCGGCGGCGCGACCTTGGTCACCAATGAAAGTCCGATCGGCGATACACACAGCTCGCCTATCGTAAACAATACATAGACCGAAGCCAGCCACAACGGACTGACTTTGCCGATGCTGTCGGCGCGTCCTTGTGCGATTGCCAGCACAATGAATCCAATGCCGACAATGGCGATACCGAGCGCCATTTTCGCTGCGACGGGCAACGCATGACGCGAACTGTCCCAGCGCTGCCAGAGCATAGAAAACAGCGGACCGAGCATCACGATAGCCAGCGGATTGATACTTTGAAAGTATGACGATGGCATCTCTTTGCCGAGGATGACGCGGTCGGTAAGTTTGTCGGCGAACAGATTCATGGTTCCGCCGGCCTGCTCGAAGCCCATCCAGAAAAATATAACGAAGAATCCAAGAATGACGATGGCCAGCACGCGATGCCATTCGTCGCGCGAGCATGTTGATTTTTGTCGCAGCAGAAATGCCAGGAACACGAGCACCAGAATTGCAACGACTACTTGCCCCGACATCATCGCCCATAGCGGCGCCGCTGCATGCCATGCGCCAATCGCGATGTACACCGCCGGCAGTGCTGCCACTGCGATCAGCAGCGCATGCATCCAGTCGCGCGCAACCAATCGGCTTTGCCCTTCGCGCAAACCGGCATTGCCCAGCTTGTGCTGATTGATTGCGAATTGCGCCAGCGCCAACAACATGCCGACGCCGGCACAGGCGAATCCCCAATGCCAGCCGATTTTTTCACCCAACGTACCCGCGACCAACGGCGCCAGCAACGCACCGAGATTGATGCCCATGTAGAAGATGGTGAAACCGCCGTCGCGACGCGGATCATGTTCGCGATACAGCGCGCCGACCATGGTAGAAATATTGGGCTTGAAAAATCCGTTGCCGATAATCAGCAATCCCAAGGCAGGCAACAACAACGACGGCACCGCCATCGCAAAGTGCCCCATCGCCATTACCATCGCGCCGACCAACACCGCCTTGCGATAACCGAGATAGCGATCAGCCAGCCAGCCGCCGATGATTGGCGTCAGATACACCAGTCCGGTGTAAACGCCATACAGCGCCAGTGCTTCTGCACGCGGATATCCCAGCGCATTCACCAGATACAGTACGAGCAGCGCGCGCATACCGTAATAGCTGAAGCGCTCCCACATCTCGGTGAGGAATAACGTCGACAACCCGGCGGGATGGCGGCGCTTGTCGTTATAGATCACAGTGGTATCGGAAGCGGCATCAGACTGCATGAGGTGAACGCGATCATCTTGTTATGGGGAAGGGTCACACTATAACGCGCCGGCAATCTCATGCTTGCGCGGCGCTATGATAATGTCTGTCGATAATAACAAGGATGAGATTGATGGATATCTGGAGGGGCAGCGAAGATGGCGATGCGGTGCAGGATCAGTTACTCGCATCGGGCATTACCGACGGATTGCCCGTGGTGCCGCCCACTGCAGCGCGGGTCGAGCGCATGCTGCAGCTGAATCATCATCGCGCCGACGATGTCATCACGATGTTGCCGCCCTTGCTCGCGGACGCAACCTGGCACAACGCCGCCATCAATGCCGTAATGGCCGGATGTCGTCCCGAATATCTACCCATCATCGCAGCGGCGCTACAAGCGATGGCCGCTCCAGAATTCAATC
>CAITZE010000101.1 GCA_903896775.1 uncultured bacterium | reverse complement strand
CGGATTTCTGTCTCATCTCCACTCCTTGATGGTTACGATGAGCCAGAAATCCTCCCTTCCTCAAGCCGCTAAATCTGTCTCACTGGCGCTGACGCCGGACAGAGCGGGCTCGGCGCGCAAGCCGAAACCCTGGCCGCCGTTCTTCCTTACGGCCAGAAACGGTTGTTGGAGATCACGCGCGCGCTCGCCGCAAGACCCAAACTGTTGCTGCTCGACGAACCGGCCGCCGGGCTCAACCGGCAAGAGACCGACACGCTCGCCACCTTGCTGCGAAGCATTGTTGACCGCGGCACCGCAATCCTGCTGATCGAGCACGACATGAGCCTGGTGATGCAGGTCGCCGACACCATCGCCGTGCTTGATTTCGGCCGCCTGATCGCGACTGGAAGCCCGGAAGAAGTGCGGCGCAATCCCGATGTGATCGCTGCCTATCTCGGCACCGACCAGGCTGCTGCACATGTTTGACCTGGTCGCGCAATCGATCATCAGCGGAATCGGTGTTGGCGCCATTTACGGGCTGATCGGCATCGGGTTTTGCGTCATCTATAACGCCAGCGGCATTGTTAATTTCGCGCAAGGCACTTTCGTGATGCTCGGGGGCATGCTGACGCAAAGCGCGATGACGCGCTTGGGCCTGCCACTGCCGGTCGCAGCCATAATTGCGATTGCGCTGGTGGCCATATCCGGCATCGTCCTTGAACGCATTGTCGTGCGGCCGCTGTGGAATCGCGGTTCGACGATGTTCGTAATGATTCTGGCAACGCTGGCCGCCCAGATCGTCATCGAGCGCATGACACTGATAATCGCTGGGGATCAACCACGCACGCTGCCGGTCTTCACGGATTTGCCGCCGCTGAGGATTTTCGGCTTTGCGATCAACTTCCAGTTTCTCTGGATAGTCGGTTGCTCGGCTTTGATTATCTTTCTGCTCGGCCTGTTCTTTTCTTCGACAAAGACCGGCAAGGCGATGCGAGCCTGCTCGATCAACCGGGACGCCGCGGCGCTGCAAGGCATACCGGTGTCGCGCATGCTCGCGCTCGCTTTCGCTATCAGCGCGGCACTCGGCGCGGTGGCCGGTATTCTCATAACTCCCACGCAATATACCGCTTTCAATGTCGGCGTGCCCTTCGCCATTAGCGGCTTCATCGCCGCGATCGTGGGCGGGTTCGGCAGTCCGCTCGGTGCTTTCGCCGGCGGTATTTTGCTCGGCGTGGCGCAGGCACTTGCTATTGTCTTTCTCGGCGCCGCGTTTAAAAACGTTGCCGCGCTGTCAATTCTGCTGCTCTTTCTGTTTGTTCGCCCGAGCGGGATTCTCGGTTCCGCAAAATAGCCAAATACGAAGGGAGAAAGTCATGAAGATTCATGAGATCGACTGGAGCAAGATTGAGTGGAAGAAGATCCGCGAAGGTGTGGAGCAAAAGGCGTTTTCCAGTGATGCCGCGACCGTCGCTCTTCACCGGCTCATGCCCGGCCATGAGCCGAAGCCGCACAGCCATCCGCACGAACAGATTGCCTACATTATGTCGGGTCGACTTCGCTTCTTTATCGGCGAGGAAGTTCGCGATGTCGGGCCCGGCGGGCTTGTTGTTATCCCGCCGAATGTGAGGCACTGGGGCGAGGTTCTCGGTGACGAGCCGGTTCTTAATCTGGATGTCTTTACGCCTAAACGTCCAGAATACGCGCCTTGATAGCCTCTCGAACTGTTGATTAAGGACACGGTTTACGTCGCCGGCGTCGCGGCGACTATCTCAACAGGACTGGGTATTTCACCTTGCGCTGCTGCTTGTCGCGCCGATCACGGTTGTCATCGGCGCGATCCTCCGGCGTACGGTGTGCCGCCATTTGTAGATCGCGATCATCTCGACCAGGTGCTGTGTACCTACGGCTTCTTCTGATCT
>CAITZE010000100.1 GCA_903896775.1 uncultured bacterium | reverse complement strand
TTCAAGGAAGGCGACCTCGGCGTTCAGTCTGACAAGTATGTCGGCGGCAAAAGCACGATGGGCGTCGGCAACTACACGGGCCCCTGCACACCTGCCGGCATCGGCTTGCATCACTATACGTTCGTTCTGATGGCGACTGATCTTGAGCCGGGTGCTCTGCAGGCGGGTTTGACGCGCGATGAACTGGTTCCGGCATTGAAGGGCCACGTCAAGGGTTCGACCGGCATCGTCGGCCTGTTTGGACGTTCGTAGTATTTCACAGGATGCGGGCGGCGGCCTGACCGGTGCGCCGCCCGTTGTTTCGCTAAATATCGGCCGGGAGGATAAAATGCGTATTGCCACCTCGACTCTTGTTGTTGCCGCCGGCATTGCCGGTGCTTTTGCGTTCAGCGGCGCAGCGCGCGCCGAACCGTTTACGCTGACCTCCGCATCTTTCAAGGATGGCGGCATGCTGCGGACCAAGAATGCGGGCAACACCAAAGGCAATGCGAATTGCGTCGGTGAGAACGTCTCGCCGGATTTGCAATGGTCGAACGCGCCTGCGGGCGTGAAGAGTTTCGTGCTGGTGGCTTCCGACTGGGAAGGTCAGGGCGGACTTGGTTCTCATCATCTCGTGGTTTACGGCATCGCGCCAAGCGTAACTGGATTTGCCGAAGGCGAGTTGAGCAAGGCATCCGATAAATTCGTTGGCGGCAAGGAGAGCAGCGGCACGGAGATGTATCGCGGGCCGTGCCCGCCAGCCGGTACGGGCATGCACCATTATCTCTTTAACATCATTGTCACCGATCTTGAGCCCAAGGAATTGCCGGCCGGGCTGAATCGCGCCGAATTGTTCGACAAGCTGAAGGGCCACGCCAAGGGCGTTGCCGGGATTGTCGCCTTGTTTGGCCGTAACTAACGGACGCTGGCGTGTCGCGCATCACGCTATTATTGCTGCAGGTTCTGGTCGCCGTCGTTGCGATTGCCTTTTGGCATTTCGCAACGACGGTGCCGATCAACGGTGCGCCGCTGCTGCCACCCTTCTTCTTTTCGACGCCCTATGACGTGGTCGAGCGTATTTATAAGTGGTTCGCGGCGGGTACGGTCTGGCGGCATCTTTGGATCACGCTCGCTGAATCGATGCTGGCTTTTGTCATCGGTTCGCTCGGCGGAGTGCTGGTCGGCTTCTGGTTTGCGCGCAAACCTTTGGTCGCGGCTGTGTTCGATCCCTACATTAAAATGATGAATGCGCTGCCGCGTGTCGTGCTGGCGCCGATCTTCGTGCTGTGGCTCGGCCTCGGCATCTGGTCGAAGGTTGCGCTCGGCGTCACGCTGGTTTTTTTCGTGGTGTTTTTCAACGTTTATCAGGGCGTGCGGGAAGTCTCGCCGACGATCCTTGCCAATGCACGCATGCTCGGGATGACCGAGCATCAGTTGATGCGCCACGTCTATTGGCCTTCGGCGCTGTCGTGGATGTTTTCATCCCTGCATACGTCGGTTGGTTTTGCCGTTGTCGGCGCGGTGGTCGGCGAATATCTCGGCTCCGCGGCCGGGCTGGGTTATCTCATCCAGCAGGCTGAAGGTGTCTTCGACGTTGCCGGCGTATTCGC
>CAITZE010000099.1 GCA_903896775.1 uncultured bacterium | reverse complement strand
TTCTACGGCGCCTTTCCTGGCGCGATTGAGAGCCTGGCGCAAGACAACATCGCCCTGCACTATCTTTGCACCTGGACCGATGTAATTACCGCCGCCGAAGCCGGTAACTATTTTCCGGCCAAAGCCATCGCCGGTGTCCGCGACTTCCTGAAAGACCCTGTGGGTTGGTCCGTCTCGCATGGCGGCAAAGGGGCGTAACTACTCCGCCGCTGCGGATAACGGTTCTTCTTGCGCGACCGGTAAAGTCACTCTCACGCGCAATCCGCCCTCCAGGCGGTTGGTAAGCTCGACGTCTCCGCCCATACTGCGTACGGCATTGCGCGCGATGGTCAGGCCTAAACCTGTGCCTCCGGTTTCACGCGAGCGGGAAGATTCCAAGCGAATGAATGGCGCGAAGACCCGCTCCTTGTCGCGAAGCGGGATGCCTGGACCGTCGTCGTCAATATCGATCACAACTTCCTCGCGTTCCGGCGATAGCGTAACCCGCGCCGCGCCACCATATTTCACTGCGTTATCGACAAGATTATTGATGGCCCGCTTGAGGGCCAGGGGACGCGCGATCAGCCCAAACGTATCCGGGCCACTGTAGGAGATATCGCGCCCTACCGCACGTTCATCGCCGCAAAGGGCCGCAATAATGGCGGCCACGTCGACAGACTCCGCCTTTTCATTAGCGGCATCATCGCGGGCAAAGGCCAAGGTCGCACCGATCATGGCCTCCATTTCGTCGAGATCGCCAAGCATCTTTTTACGCTCACGTTCGTCGTCAACAAACTCAGCCCGGAGACGCAAGCGTGTGATCGGCGTGCGCAGATCGTGAGAGATAGCCGCCAGCATCTGTGTGCGATCTTGGATGAACCGTTTGATGCAGGTTTGCATGGTGTTAAAAGCGTTGGCCGCACGCCGCACCTCGGAGGGTCCAGCCTCAGGCAGTGGCTCAGCGTTGACATTCACACCCAGCCGCTCTGCGGCGGCGGCAAAGACCGACAGCGGCAGTGTGGCTCTGTGCACGCCCCACCAGGCGACGATGCCGATGATGATGGATACCGCCGTCAGCCAGAAGAACGGCGCGTATTCATCCTTGGACTCACCGAGATTCAAGAGAACGCGGGCATTGAACCAGTTCTGCGCCATGTCGGGTGTGCGGATCGACACATTGAACAACGCCTCATCCCGCGCCGGCATGGCTTCAACCAAAGGCTGGAAGCCGCGCCGATCGATGCGGCTATCGACACGGATGTCGGTGCCCTCGGGAAATTCCTTTATGAGCTTGTCCAGTACGACTTGCGACGAAAACCGATCGTCGGAGCTCTCGACAATGGGCTGCTGCGTAATGCGCAGTGTCATTAATGGTGAGGATAGTCGGTCAATAAGAATGGACTGATCCGCCATCGGTGCGCGTTCGACCAATCGTTTCATCACGATGATCTGTTCGCCGGCTTGAGAGGCCGCTGCAGCAATAGCGGTTTCGTCGTGAAAAATAAGATAGAAAAATACCGACGTGCAGTTCATCAGCACCACCACCCCAACCAGCGCCGCGAAGACGCGGCCGATGACGCTTTGGGGTAAGAATCGCTTCACGCCGCCGCCACCTCGGGCGTGAACATGTAGCCACCGCCGCGCACGGTTTTGATCAAAATCGGATTCTTAGGGTCCGGCTCGATCTTGCGCCGCAAGCGGCCGACCTGCACATCGATGGAACGGTCGAAGGGAATAGCCGCGCGCCCGCGCGCCATATCAAGCAGTTGATCCCGGTTTAGCACGCGCCGTGGATGATCGACGAAGGCAATCAAAAGATCGTATTCGCCCGCTGTCAGCACAATGCTTTCGCTATCACGCTGCAACGTGCGCGTGATCGGATCGAGCTGAAAGCCAGCGAACATGACTTTGTCGGGACGGGCTTCGACATTATCGGAGAGCAACGAGGACGATGAACGGCGAAGGACAGCCTTGATGCGGGCCGCCAGTTCGCGCGGGTTGAACGGCTTGGCCATATAGTCGTCGGCACCGACTTCAAGGCCGATGATGCGGTCCACATCTTCGCCCATGGCCGTCAGCATGATGATCGGCATGCGCGACTCACTGCGCACGTGGCGGCACAAGCTCAAACCATCTTCGCCGGGCATCATGAGGTCGAGAACTAGAAGATCGAAGGACCAATCGGTCATAGCCTGGCGCATTTCACGGCCGTCTTTGGCGGTGGTAACGCGGAAATCGTGCTTCGATAAGAAGCGGCTCAGCAGCTCGCGGATTTCGCTGTCGTCGTCGACAATCAAAATATGCGGCTTAGGACTTTCGCTGATGTTGTTCACGATGACTCCCTTCTCCAGGATTCCCTTCGCAAGGACAGTGTGTTTTATACACCGGGATCGGAGCTTTCCTTCTGAATCCACAGATGAATCTGGCAACAGAGCGTAAGCGCGGCGGGGCCATTTACGTTCTGTTACATTAAATATCGGGCCATGGGCCCAAAAGCGCAAATCATTCCGATTTCCGGTGATCTTATCCTATTCTGGCACCTGCATGAAACACCACCATCACCCACAGCACGAGCTTCTGATCC
>CAITZE010000098.1 GCA_903896775.1 uncultured bacterium | reverse complement strand
TGAACCGGCATACGTGCACTCCAATCGTCGTCTAAGCCAACATCGTAACTGGCACTTCGATAAAGCCGTCGTATCCAGCGGGATGCCTGAAAGCCTTCGGCGCCGACGCACCGTCGGCAGAGGCTGCCATTACAACCCAAATCGCCTCGGGATCATAAGCCATGGCCAAATCGTGTGAAGACGGTATTGCCGCACCGTCGGGGTGGGAGTGGAAATGACCTACGATGCGCTGTTTCGGTTCGCCGCTGCGGAGTTTACGCAACAGATCGAATTGCGCCTGCGGGTCAATACTGAAGCTCCGGTGGGGATCGGCCGCAACATTTGCAGTGGGCACGATGGCACGCACGGTGATTTCGCCATCGCCTCCACCCACCAGCAAGCCGCAGCATTCGCGCGGATAGGCCGCAATGGCTGCGTCCCGAAGAACCTGGGCTTGAGCAGCGGACAATCGCAATTGCACGGGCGTAAAGGAGGTCATGTACCTATCTTAACATCGCCCGAAACAAGCCTGGGCGTTACAATTCCGGTTAGATTATCAACGTCGAAATGGTAAACGTCCCTCATGACGGCCTCAGCCTCGCGTCCCACAGATAAAACCGTGTCGGTCCCCAGTACTGCGGTCGGCGCACGCCTGGACAAATGGCTGGCCGAAGCCTTGCCAGAGGTTTCGCGCTCGCGGTTAAAAACGCTCATCGAAACCGGCGCTGTTAAAATCGCCGGCACGGTTCAGCAAGATCCCGCTTACCGTTTGCGGGCAGGACAATCGGTGCGATTGAGTTTACCGGCAACCGTAGATGCCACGCCTGCCGCCCAGGTTATGGATCTCGACATTGTTTTTGAAGACGCGCAACTGATTGTGCTGAATAAGCCCGTGGGGCTGGTCGTCCACCCTGCCCCTGGTAATCTCGACAAAACGCTCGTCAATGCTCTGCTTGCGCATTGCGGCGACAGCCTTGCCGGCATCGGCGGCGTTCGCCGTCCTGGCATTGTTCACCGCATCGACAAAGATACCAGCGGGCTTTTAGTTGTGGCCAAAACCGATGCGGCGCATGCGGGCCTTTCTACGCAATTCGCAGCCCATAGCGTCGAGCGCACATACGATGCGCTGGTTTGGGGCACGCCCCATCCGGCGATGAATCAGATCGTCGGCGCCATTGGCCGCAGCCGTCACAACCGGAAAAAAATGGCAATCGTACGCAGCGGCGGCAAAGCGGCTGAAACGGGATACCGCACGGCTGCAAACTTCGGCACTGTTGCCACGCATGTTCGGTGCCGACTCAAAACCGGACGCACGCATCAAATCCGCGTCCACATGGCGAGCATTGGGCACCCGCTGATCGGCGATGCGACCTATGGCAGCAATCGCCGCCGCTCCATGCGCGGCGTGCCAAAGGATGTCGCCGCGGCCTTGAAAAGTTTTCCACGCCAGGCGCTACACGCAACGACGTTGGGATTTATCCATCCCACCACTGGCGAGGCTATGAAGTTCGACAGCTCGCCGCCGGAAGACTTCTTGAATTTGCTGGAAGCCTTAGAAGGCGTCGAAGAGATAGATGACTTAGAAGCCTTCGAGGACGCCTGAAACCTTAACGTCTCGACGCCATCGGTTCCGGCACCGGCTGCGAAGCTTGCTTTTGATCAGACGCAGCCTTGCCCTCAGGCTCATAAACGGACTCGACGTCGGGTCCCCACCTTTGCACCAACTCGCGTTGTTGTGCTCGAAGGGCTGTGATGCGGTGGCCGGCGGTCATGGTCATGAAAGCACTTACCGCCGCGGGCGTTGCCGAGTAGATCGCCCACCCGAAAAGCGCCGCGCCGTAAAACATCATCCAGGCAAAAACGTTCGTAATGATACCGAGCGCGACATTGACGGTGTGACCTTGCGACCAAAGGTCAGCGAGGTAAGGCGCGGTCCCCGCCATGTTCATAGCGCCGACCGTAAGTCCGCCGTAGTACCCCTTGCCGCGCTCCATGATGAACGCAACACCGGTCGGCACAAGCGCAACAGCAAGGACGATGACTGTCGGAATAACCATCAGCCCGATGGGAATCGCGAGCATGACATACAGGAAAAAGGTACTGCGCTTTTTCATCACAGTAACTTACCCAGCAAGACGATCAGGAAGGTGACAAACATAATGATGGTGGCAATCGTCGCACCGATTTGTCGGCCCGTTTTTACGGCGGACTCCTGACGGTCGATTTGACCGTGTTCGAAGTCGTAAACCTGCTTTTCAGCGGCGGCGTATTCGGCCTTCGACCACGCAAAACCTTCAGCATCTTTCTGCCGCTCCTCGGGATTATCGAGGTAGTTGTAGAGCTCGGCCAGACTCCCTTTACGCACAAGCTTGGGAATTTCCTTCTCGAGGTCTTTGCGCTTGTTGCGGTTTTGATAGCTGTTGATGACAGGATTCATCAAGCCGCCGACCCAACTCGTAAGGCCGTACAGCGCCTCGGGACCCAACCGCCACTGCACAATCGCAAGCACACTCAACATGCCGATGGTGGCGCGATCAGGTCGGGGATCGTTCATGGAATCGATTTGTGTGCCCGTGCCTTTTGCATAGCGTGCGCGTAGGAATGCGGCGACGTGACGGTCCACCGGCCACAGTTTGGTATTGGCATTCTTTGACATCGCGTCGAGCGCCGGCAGCAC
>CAITZE010000097.1 GCA_903896775.1 uncultured bacterium | reverse complement strand
TGATCGGCATCGTGAAGAAGAACGCCATCATGATGGTCGACTTCGCGCTGGAGCGTTCGCGCAGCGACTCAACCGTCACCGCCGAGCAGGCGATCTTTGAAGCTGCCATCATCCGCTTCCGCCCGATCATGATGACAACGATGGCGGCGATGATGGGTACTCTCCCGATCGCCTTCGGTCACGGCATGGGCGCCGATTCACGCCGGCCCCTGGGCTTGTGCGTCGCCGGCGGCTTGCTGGTGTCGCAGCTCCTGACGCTCTACATCACGCCCGTGATTTACGTCTACCTGGATAAATACCGGGCCCGCATCGACTTCGTACCGAACGAAGATCCAGTCCCCGCACCCGCCGAATAGATCGCGCTTCGCGAAAACCTATTCTACCCAATCGGCGATAAATACGTTGATGTCGCCGGGCTTCTTGGCGTTGCGGTTTGATTCCCAGACCAGTTGCTTGCCGTCGGGTGAGAACATCGGGAAGCCGTCGAAATTCTGATCGAACGTGATCTGCTCGAGCCCCGTGCCGTCGCGGTTGACGAGGAACAGATCAAAGTTCCCGCCGTGCGGGTCGTTCATGTTGGACGCAAAAATGATCTGGCGCCCGTTGGGATGGAAGTAAGGGGCAAAATTTGCAGCGCCGTTGAAAGTGATCTGGCGCTGTTCCGTACCATCAGCGCGCATCGTGAAGAGCTCCATCTTCGCCGGCATCACCAAATCCTTGCCGAACAGCTCCTTATAACGCGCGACCTCTTCCGGCGTTTTGGGCCGGTTGGCCCGCCAGACGATCCACTGGCTGTCCTGGGAATGCCAGGCTCCGCCGTCGTAGCCCAAATCATGCGTAAGCCGGCGCTGATCAGTGCCGTCCAGATTCATGTCGTATAATTCGAGATCGCCGTCCCGCGCCGAAGTGAAAACGATCTTCTTACCGTCCGGCGAAATCGTGGCTTCGGCGTCATAGCCGGGCGTCGTAGTCAGACGCTTGATATCGGTGCCATCGAGATTGGCCGAAAATATGTCGTAGGACGGATAGATCGCCCAGACATAACCCTCGGCCTTGTTGGCCGGCGGCGGACAATCGGGCGAATCAAGGTGCGTGGAGGCGTAGATCAGGCGCTTACCGTCAGGCGTGAAATACCCGCACGTTGTTCGGCCACGGCCTGTGCTGACGAGCTTTTGATTGGAGCCATCGATATTCATGGTGAATTCTTGATCGCACTTGTAAGGCTCGCGCGTCGACTGAAACATCAGCTTGTTGCCGTCAGGGGAAAAATAGGCTTCGGCATTTTCACCCTCGAAGGTGAGCTGGCGAACGTGGCGAAGATGCGTTTCTTTCGGATGAGGGGTTATGATGACGGCCGCCACTGTCTCCGCCTTATAAATCATCGGAATACACGTAAGAGCGATAATTGCCGCGGTGGCGAGGAGCGTATTACGCGTCATGATCACTTCCTCACTTCAAGGGTCACGTTGACTTTGAGGTCTTTGCCGTCCCGCTTCACAACGACGGGCACAACGTCGCCTGGCTTTTTCTGACGCAGCACAAAGGCATAGTCATTCAGCGATTGAATGGCCTTGCCGTCGAATTCGATTAGCGTGTCGCCGGCTTTAAGACCGGCTTTAGCGGCAGGGCTATTGGTCACGACATCGGCGAACAGCACGCCCTTGATGTCGTCACGGAAGTCAGGCACCGAACCAAAATAAGGCCCATAACCGCCACCGGAGCCCCGATTTGCTTGAGCCGGCTGCTGCACTTCGACGTAAGCCAGTTTCTGCGGCTCATCCGCCAAGCGGTCCATGATCCGGTAAACCAGCGAGAGCACCTTAACCGCGCCGCTTGTGTTGATCTTGTCGGCCGTGTCGGAGGGCTTGTGGTAATCGGTATGCGTTCCCGAGAAGAAAAACAGGACCGGTATTTTCTTCGCATTGAACGAAGTCTGATCGCTCGCGCCGTAGCCGGAATCGGTATAGCTGATGGCAAGACCACTGCTCTTGGTAAAGTCTTCGACCGCCGACTTAAGACCCGGCGATGTGCCAATACCACCGACATACAGGCGGTCACTTTGCACACGCCCGATCATGTCCATATTGAGCATGGCGTCGATGGATGCCAGCGGCACCGTCGGGTGACTGACAAAATGCGACGAGCCTAAAAGCCCAAGCTCTTCACCTGCAAAAGCCATAAATAGAACCGAGCGTTTCCATTTGGACTTGTCGCCAACAGCAACGCGCGCAAGCTCCATGACACCGGCCGTTCCCGAGGCGTTATCGTCCGCACCGTGGTGAACTTGGCCAATCAACGAGGGCGCCAGCGAGCTTGTGCCGCCCAACCCCAAGTGATCGTAGTGAGCACCAACCGCGATCCATTCGTTTTTGAGAGCCGCATCGGAGCCGGGAAGAGCGGCCAAAACATTGCGGACTGTCTTGCGCGTGCGCACGACTTCGGTGGCGATACGAGCGCGCACGTGATCGGGTTCAAAGGACTGCGGCGTCAGGTCTTTGTCGATGGCCTTTTGCAGCGCCGCGAGATCTTTCCCGTCCTTCTTGAACACCTCATCGATATAACGGCGTTGCACCAACACCGCCGGAATGCCGATATCGGTCGCCTCTTCGCGGGCAGCGGCCGAGCCCATATCGTCATAGCCGTGCGTGGGATCGGTGATGAAGATGATGCCCTTGGCGCCATGCATCCGCGCGTTGATCGCCTTGTTGATGTAAGACGCATAGGGCGTGAAGTCGGTGCCGGCAAAAACGCTTTTGGGATTGGTCTCTTGCGGCTCATGACCGAAAGCCACGACGATTTTATTGGTGGCGTCGATGTCGGCGTAATCGTCGTATTTGTATTCGGGCGCGGTAATGCCGTAGCCGGCAAAAATCAACGGCCCTTCAAACTCCGCGGTGTCGGAAAAAACGATCGGCACAAAGTTGTCGTTGATCTTGAGGTTTTGACCGGTAATCTGTAGTTCGTTTTTCGCGCCGAGCGCAGCGCCCGTCGTGATCTCGAAATTCTGGAAGTAGGTGTTGTTCTCGCCCGCCGGCTTCAATCCAAGCTGTTTGAATCGATTCGCGATGTAATCCGCAGCCTGATCAAGCTCGGGCGAACCATTGCCGCGACCTTGAAGGGCATCGCTGGCGAGATACTTAATGTCGTCTAGATATCGTGACGGCGACAGATCGGCGACCGCCGCTTTCGACAAATCCCAAGCAATCGGAGATATCGCAAGTAAAACACCGGCAATAATGGCTAATCTTTTGTACGTCACTATATGAGCCATCCGTTGATCGTGAGTCTCTGGTCGGTAAGAGCCTGAGAGGAACACTGGATTGGCGTGACCTCGTGATAAATGTGACTCGGAAACACGATAATGCCATTGCCGGGCGGATCGATGTCGATCATCGCCGTGCCGCATTTATTGTCGTTACCCTGGAGCAACGTTCGGTAAAGCCGCAACTTGCCGCCAGTGAAGCGCTTCGGCTCGCGGTGGATATAGCAAACATAACTCACACGCCGATGCGCGATGTCGGGAAGGCCGTTGTCGGTATGCGTATTGAAAAAGTCGCCATCGCCATGCGCCGAGATCTGGCATTCGAGCCGCTTGATATTCAGCGGGCCCATACCCAACTGCGCCCACACGTTCGGAATCAGCGCTTCCAGCTTTGGCATAATGATCGGCATCACCGCAGCGACGTCGTTCAGAAGCCGCGCCCTGCGTAAATCGTAATCCGGCGTAGAGCTGCCTTGCGTCGACGGCAGGGAAATCGTCGCATCACCAAATTCGCGTTCGTGCGTGAGGATATGGGCAAGCGCCTGTTCCTGCTCCTCGGCCGTCAAGAAGTTGGGCACGAGGCTGTAAGGAGGGTCGACTTCAAGGCCCTCAATCTCACTGGCGGGAAATTCGAGCGCCGCGCCGTCTACCGCGGCCACACGCAAAGTCTTCTTTCCGCCAAAAGCCGAGGTGCGCACGCAATCGATCACCTCACGCAGCGCGCCTACGTCCTGCGGCAATACACAGACCCGGCTGTCGCCACCTTTGAGACGCAAGGTCGCCCGTTCCACGCTTCAGTCCTTAGCTTGCAAGAGATCGGCAAAGACCTGGAAAGCATATCGCGCAGTGGTGAATCGCGCCAATTAAAAGCTTATAAGTAGCTGATATTTATGATTTTTATGCGTTATTTCTCTGCTGCTTTGCACACAAAGTTGGCGGCCTCATCGCTGCTGCCTTTGCCGGTCCAGCGGGCGACCTGCGGGTAAGGGCAAAGCGGGCGCGTACGCTGGACAGTTTTGTCGACAACATGCGAGGCGACGATTTTATCCGGCGCAACGCCGTACTCGACCCATTGCTCAAGGGCTGCCACCGCATCGAAGGTATCGGGACCGTAACCACCGCCACAATGGCCCATGCCCGGCGCCATAAAGAAGCGATAGAAAGCCTGGGTTTTGTCCAAACCGCCCATGGCTTTCACAGCACCCTCGTAATACTTCACGATATCTTCGGGCGCGGCGACGGGATCGGCCCAGCCGGTATACATGATGAGTTTGCCGCCGCGATTGCGGAAACGGCTGAGGTCGTGATCGACTGCGGCCATGTAGCCGATCTTTGCGTCCGAATAGGCCACATCTTTGTCGAAATCGAAGGTGTGCCAATCCCAGTTGGGATCGTTGAACAGCAGGTATTTATAAACTTCGCTGCGCATGGGCGTTTTGGGCGAGACGATAAACGCCATCCATCCCTGACCAGCCGCAGTGCCGAAACCTTCGGAGCCGGGCGAGAAGCCTGGGAAGATTTGCTCGCCCGTGCGCGGGTTACGTAAGCCGGCATAAACCTTCTTCACGCCCTCGGCTTGCAACGGCGTCAAACACGAGTCCGTTTCGGCGCCCGTGCAGATCAGTGTTGCCGGATCGAATTTGCAGCGGCGGGGGTCGTCGATGACGCCGTCCTTGATGCCGTCGATGCCATCGCAAGCGGCCACAGCCGCCTTAGTGACAGTTTGCAGCTTCGCCGGTGTAAACAACGGCGCGCCGTTCTGATCATGGGTCGCCATCCACGCCCAGATATAAGACGCCGTTTGATGCACGCGATCATAGGCTGGGTCACCGGCGACAATGCCGTCGTAGTCGTCGGGATAGCGCTGCGCTTCCGACAGCGCCTGATGCCCGCCTGTCGAACAGCCGACAAAATATGCATGATCCGGCCATTTACCGACGCTGTCGCGCACGATCAATTTGCCGGCTTCGGCGGTGACGTGCATGGCGCGGTAGGCCCAATCGATCATCTTCTCCGGATGACCCTCGCTGAATTTGAGATCGCCACCGGTGTGGCCAAGATCGTTACCCATCACCGCGTAACCGTGCTGCAAGCCTGTGCCCATGGCAGCGTAACTGATGCTGCCGTCATACCCACCGACACCCTCGCCTTGAAATTTACCGTTCCAGGATTCAGTCGCGGGAATCCACACTTCAAAGTGAATTTCGGAATCGCTGGTGGGGCTGGCGATTGCTTGCACCCGACAGAAGGGCGGCAACGTCATAGGGCTCTGCTGGCCAGGGGCTATGAAGCCATTGGCCGGTACCTGTCCCGCCGACGTCACGGTCACATTGGGGATCGTGAGATTCTGCAGTTTTTCACAGGCCGCGCCCGGCGCCGCTGGAGCTGCTGCAAAGACGGCTGGCCCATACCCTGCTAAAGCAAATCCAGGAACGGTCAGCGCGAGCATACGCAGAATACGACGGCTCATCGTTTTTCTCCTTCTGGGGATTTGCAGATAAAGTTAGCGGCGTCATCGCTGCTGCCTTTGCCGGTCCAATGTGCGGCGAGCGGATAGGCGCACAGCGGACGCGTGCGCTGTACGACTTTGTCCGCGACATGCGACGCGATGACTTTTTCAGGCGCGACGCCGTGTTCGACCCATTGCTCCAAAGACGGCAGCATATCGAAGGTCGTGGGGCCTGGCCCGCCGCTGCAATGCCCGAGGCCCGGCACCATGAAGAAGCGCATAAAGCCATCGGCCGCTTTCGGACCAATGGTTTTGCGTACGCCTTCAAAATATTCGATCACGTCCTCGGCAGGCAAAACAGGATCGGCCCAGCCGGTATACATCAACAGCTTGCCGCCATGAGATTGGAACGGGGTGAGATTGCGATCAACTGCGGACACAAAGGGAATCATTGCATCCGCGTAGGCCACATCCCTATCGAAATCGAGTGTGTGCCAGTCCCAATTCGGGTCGTTGAACAGAAAGTAGTTGTAGACTTCGCTGCGCATGGGCGTTTTTGGCGCGACCAGAAAGGCGTTCCAACCTTGGTTGCCGGCATAGCCTTCCGAGCCGATAGAGAAGCCCGGGAAAATTTGTTCGCCCGTGCGCGGATTGCGCAAACCGGCATAGACCTTCTTCACGCCGTCGACTTGCGCGGGCGTCAAACAGGCATCGGTTTCTGCGCCTGTACAAGCCAAGGTCGCCGGATCGAATTTGCAGCGACGTGGATCGTCGATGACGCCGTCTTCAACGCCGTCCAATTTGTCGCAAGCGACCGTCGCCGCTTTGGTGATGGTTTGCAGCTTGGCCTGGGTGAAAAGCGGCTTTCCGCTTTGATCGTGGGTCGCCATCCACGCCCAGACATAGACCGCGGTTTCATGAAGCCGGCTGTAAGCCGGATCGCCCGCGATAATTCCATCGTAATCGTCGGGATAACGCTGCGCTTCGGACAGCGCCTGGTGTCCGCCGGTGGCGCATCCAATGAAATAGGAATGTTCAGGCCAGCGTCCGGCATTGTCGCGCACGATCAGTTTGCCGGCCTCAGTCGTCACGTGCATGGCGCGATAAGCCCAGTCGATGACCTTTTCCGGATGTCCCTCGGCAAATTTCAGGTCGCCGCCGGTATGACCCATATCGGTACTTGCGACGGCATACCCGCGCTGCACGCCAGTCGCCAATGCGCTGTAACTGATACTGCCATCGTAACCGCCTGTGCCAACGCCCTGGAATTTTCCGTTCCAGGCCGCGCCTGGCGGAATCCAAACTTCGAAGCGGATTTCGGAATCGCTACTGGGTTTGGCAATCGCTTGAACGCGGCAGAATGTTGGAAGTGTCATGGGAGCTTGTTGGCCGGGCGCAATGAAGCTATTGGCCGGGACGTTGCCTGCCGATGTCACTGTCACGTCGGGTATCGTAAGAGCCTGCAACTTCTCACACTCCGTTCCGGCAGCCAGTGCAGGCGCGGCTGTAAAAGCAGTGAGTATAGTTGCCAAACAAACAACGTGACGCTTCATGATTCCCCTCCCCGATCCGTCGGCACTCGTTCCACTATTTTTCGACTGCCTTGCAGACAAAATTCGTGGCGTCATCGCTGCTGCCCTTGCCGGTCCACCGCGCTACCGACGGATAGGGACAAAGCGGGCGGGTGCGTTGAACTGTTTTGTCGACAATGCGCGCGGCGACGACTTTCGCTGGCGTAACACCGCGTTCAACCCATTGCTCTAAAGCCGGCACCATGTCGAAGGCGGTCGGACCTGGACCGCCGCTGCAATGGCCCAATCCCGGCACCATGAAAAAGCGCAAGAAGCTATCGACGTTCTTCGCGCCCATCGTTGCGCCGATCTTGCCGAAATAATCGATCACGTCTTCGGCAGGCAAAATCGGATCGACCCAACCGGCGTACATGATCAGCTTGCCGCCACGCGCTCGGAATCGTTCAAGATCTGGATTCACTGCATTTATGAATTCGACTTTTGTATCGGCGTACGAAGTATCTTTATCGAAATCGAAGGTGCGCCAATCCCACTTGGGATCGTTAAAAACGAAACCGTTGAAAAATTCGACCCGACGGGGGCTAGGACCATTGACCATGGAACTCCAGCTTTGTCCGGCCTCGCCAAAACCTTCCGAGCCTATGGGCCAGCCCGGAAATATGATCTTTCCCGTGCGCGGATTTTTGACACCTGCATAAACCTTCTTCACAGCGGCAACTTGCGCCAGCGTCAGACAAGACTCCGTTTCGCCCGCTTTACATACGAGGCTTTGCGGATCGAATTTACAACGGCGCGGATCATCGATAACGCCGTCCTTCACGCCATCAAGTTCGTCACAAGCAGCGACGGCGGATTTTGTGACCAATTGCAGCTTAGAAAGCGGAAGTAATGCCGCTCCCTTCTCGTCATGCGTCGCCATCCACACGCCGAGATATCCGACGATTTCATTGACCCGATCTGCCGCCGGCACCCCCGCAACAATGCCGTCGTAGTCTTCGGGATAACGTTGCGCTTCCATGAGCGCCTGATGACCGCCGGTGTCGCAGCCTATGAAATACGCGCGTTCAGGCCATTTACCGGTCGCGTTACGCACAACCAGCTTTCCCACTTCCGCCGTTATATGTGCGGAGCGATAAGACCAATCGACGACCTTCTCGGGATGTCCGACCGCGAAATCCAATTCGCCGCCCGTATGTCCGGCATCGGAACTTGCTGTGGCGTAACCACTCCGTAGCGCGTCAACCATCGCCGCATAACTGATAGCACCGAGAAACGCGTTGTTGCCCACACCTTGAAACTTACCGTTCCAAACACCTGCCGCCGGAATCCAGACTTCCAGATTGATGAAGGAATCGGACGTCGGACGTGCGAGCGCGGCAACGCGACAGAAGGCCGGCAACTTTGTGGAGGTCGCCGCGCCCGGAAGGACAAACGAGTCTGCGGGAATGAGCGTCGCCGAGGTGATACTCACATCGGGGATCGTCAATGCCGCGAGATTTGCGCAAGGGGTAGCGGCAAAAGCCCTATCGGTGAAGAACAAGGGAATAGCCAGGAGCAGCGCAAGCGCGCCATTGATCCAAGGCTTCTGATCAGTCATTCCGGCCCTCCCCCGAATGTGCAGATCACGGCTCCGTGAACAAGGCCGTGCAGCGACGATATCATGCGCACGAATGTCTTGCCACACAGCGCATACATTTATCCCGCTTTGCGAAGGCGGTTTCGGAATGGTT
>CAITZE010000096.1 GCA_903896775.1 uncultured bacterium | reverse complement strand
ATATCAGAAAGCGTCCTTTGCGCGGGCAGTTTACCCCAGCCGTCGCGCCTTGCGAAATCGCTGTTACCATCTCAACTCTTTGGCCGGAAAGCCAACGAAAACCGTGTGTTACGCTATACTGGGGGTTGAGCCCGTGATTCACCCATCAGTTGCAGGGCTGCCTCCCTGTTACAACGCCCAGCCGTAAAGGCTGGTTGCCGTCTAACGCGCCGCCATAAGACCGTCGATAAAGGCTTTGGTGTCGACTAACACCGGCGCACGGCCACGAAACAGAGGCGTCATGGCCAGCACGATGCCGGGATGCCCGACATCTGGATATTCTTTCAGCGTCACCGGACGGCCTACCTCGCGCATCAGCCGCGCCATCTCCACGGCATTGCCGCGCTCGACGGTTTTGTCGGCCAGGCCATAGAGCAACAGCATCGGCGGAATCAGGGCTGCATTTTCAGGCGTCACGAACCGAACAGGCCGGGCGACATTTTCGTCGGGCAATCCGGCGAAGACATCGCGCACGCTGGCGACCTGGCTCGGCACCATGTCATAGGGTCCGGCGAGGCCGATGAACCCTTTGATGGTGTGATCGGGCACGCCCGCCGCACGGGCATACGCCGGATCGACCGCCAGCAGTGCGGCCAGATGTGCGCCCGCCGAATGCCCCATGATGAAGATCGCGGCCGGATCGCCGCCGTAGCTGGCGATGTGGTCCAGCGTCCAGCGCAAGGCGAGCCCGGCGTCATATTCATAAACCGGGAATTTGACGCTTGGATAAAGCCGGTAATCGGCCACCACGGCGACATACCCAAGCCCCGCCAGCGCTTCGCCGGCAAAGCGGTATTCGCCGCGGCTTCCGCTCGTCCACGAGCCGCCGTAGAAGAACAGCACCACCGGCAGTTTCGCATCCGCGCCCATGCCTTTTGGCATATAAACATCGAGCATCTGGCGCGGCGCGGCCCCATAAGCGATATCGCGCGACGCCGCGGCTTTGCGCGGCACCAGGGCGTCGAGGACCTGAAGGCCCGAGCAGGCGCTTAAAGCCGCGCATAAAACGACCGCCGCCACCGCGGAAATCAGAAGATGTGACATTCGCGCCCGCTTTAAAAACATCGCTTAATAACCCTTGCACTCGGGTGTAACGCTGTCTTCCATATACGCTGGGCCTTTGAAGGAAGATCACACATGAGATATTTGCACACCATGGTTCGCGTTACCGACCTCGCGCAGTCTATCGACTTCTACTGCACCAAACTGGGTCTGGTCGAAACGCGGCGCACCGAGAATGAAAAGGGCCGATACACGCTGGTGTTCCTGTCGGCGCCAAAAGATATTTCCGGCAACCCCGATATGGGCAAACAAGACGAAGCGCGCGGCACCAGCACCGAAGCCCCGCGTGTCGAATTGACCTACAACTGGGACAAGGAGGCTTACACAGGCGGGCGCAACTTCGGCCATCTGGCCTACGAGGTTGAGGACATCTATGCGACCTGCACGGCGCTGAAAGAGGCCGGCGTGGTCATCAACCGCCCGCCCCGCGACGGGCGCATGGCCTTCATCCGCTCGCCCGACAATATCTCCATCGAGCTGTTGCAGAAGGGCGAGGCCCAAGGCCCGGCGGAACCCTGGCTATCCATGCCCAATACCGGCGTGTGGTGAAAATTGTACGATAGGGTACAGGTACTTATAGCCCCTCGCCCCCCCCTCAGAAAAGGCAGCAAACGCTAGTCCCGGTTGAGTAAGAGCTGCAGAAACACCTGAAAAATCCCTGCTTGTTGTGCGTCATACACGCCGATATTGAAATTACGCGAATATGACTCAAACATTGGGGGTGGATGATGTTTCGTCTTCGGGAGTTTTGCGCGTCTAAATTTTCAGCAGCCGTTTTATGTGCTGTTCTGGCTTTTGCCGGCGGGCACGCCCAGGCTGCGGTCGACGGCAACGCTTATGCCGTGATTGCGCCAACCTATCTCAATCCCAACACGACGCAGTCTTACGTGCGTCTGTTCAACGGCACGTCGGCCACCAGTACTTACACCATCAAAGCGGTCGGCTCGCCGAGCGGCAACGTCTACGGCACCATCACCTATCCCATCGCTTCGCACGCCGAAATTCAGAAAGCGATCTCAACCATCCTCGGCGATCTCGCCGCCGGTCCTTTGAAGAACGGCGATACGGGTTTCTCGCTTTATGTCTCCGACCCCGATATCGGCGCGGGCTATCAGCATGTGATCTTCAATGCGGTCACGAGCTTGTACGAGGACGTCAGCAATTGCCGCACATCGCTCAACGCCGCCATCGGTTCGCTGGGCAATAATGCGGCGGTGATCGCGGTCCACACCTCGCTGTTCGCGGCCTTCCCGGCGTCGGTGGAAATGCATAACTACCGCGCGATCCCCGTCGAGTACCGCGTCACCGTCATCGACGCGGCTTCGGGCAACACCATCTGCAAACCCGGCGTAACCGATGTGACGCAGTGTTATGTGCCCATCGATTTGCAAGCCAATGAAACCCAAATTCTGGATTTCACCAGCGCCTTTCAGACGCCGTTGTCGTGGTCGCCAAGCGGCGGCCAATTCCACGCCAACCTGTTGATCACCGATCCCAGCCTCGGCGCGCCGCCGAACATCATGGCCGGCGCTGTGATCCGCAACGCGGCCTTGAACGGCAACATCGAAATGACCACCGCGTGCTCGGTCAATCCGGTGACAGTCTCCGCGACAGCCGTGTCCACATCTGCGGCCACCACCTTCGACGGCACCATTTCGGGGACCACGGAAAGCGGCACCTTCACCTTCACCGTGGCCGCGTCGGCAACGCCGTCCTCGGCGCCTCTGGCGGCCTCGCTCGACGCAGCTGACAGCGTGCAGAAGACACTCGTAAGCTTTGACAGACCGCAAGGCGTGCAAAACGCCACCGGCGCCTTGAAGCTCTCGACCTCGTCTACACCCGTGACCTTGAGCGGCACCTTCAACACCACGACCAGCGCCATCACACTGACGGGCGGCGGCTACACCATCGGCGGCTCGGTGAGCGGTGGGGCCTTCGCCGGTACGCACGATTCAGCCAGCGTCGCGGGAAGCTATACCGATACCGACGGCGGCACCGGTACCTTCCGCGGCAACGTCTGTACTGTTCCTCGCTGATAGAGCAGCGTTCATAAAGCCCGTTCACCCGCACTGCGGGTGGGCGGGCTTTTTCTTTCCCGGAACTTTGCGCGGACTCATCCCGTTTATAGGACGAGCGTTCCTAATGATGGGAGAAGTTCCATGAAACTTCATACAATCGCGATGACCAGTTTTGCAGCGACAAGTGCGGCGGTGTTGTTGGCCGCCAACCTGTCGAGCGCGGCCTTGGCGCAAAGCGCTGCCCGTGTGCAGATTCCGTTGACCTCATCCGATGTCAGGACCTTCAACGACTGTATGGCCATGAACTATGCGCAAATGCATGCCCACGTCTCCTGCATCGATATCATGCAGAAGGTCAAACTCACTGCCACCGATCTCGCCCTGATCAAGGACTGCAAAGAGCAGACCCGCGACATGATGGTGCAGGACAAGGGCTGCATGATCATGAACGACAAGTACCCGGAAATCCTGCTGCTAAAGTAAACAGCGCGGAAGCTTAAATTCACACGTCTGAGGTGAGCCTTAGGAACTTGGACGCTCCGCGTCCGTTCATACTGGAGAGCGTTAGAACTCCAGGAGGTTGTTATGACATTCACATCGCGTCTGATCGTCTTCGGCAACGCCTTTCTAGCCGCCAACCTTGCCATTGCCATGTATGGCGCCGCCGCCTACGCGCAAAGTGCCTTGGGCCTGCAGACGCCGCCCGCCAATGCGACGGTGACGGCAGATCCAATTTACAGCGATGCTCAGGAGCGCCAGCGGGTCATGCAGTGCATGACCGTACCGATTGACCAACTGCCCTCCAATGCGGCCTGCGTGCAGACCCTGGCGAAAATCAATATCACCACCGGTGACATCAAAACGATCCGCGATTGCCGGGCTCTGCCGGCGCAGCAGGAAATGCGGGACGATGCTTGTCTCGCCCTCAACAGCAGACATCCAGAAATCGAGTTGCTGCCGCACTAGGAACCTGTCT
>CAITZE010000095.1 GCA_903896775.1 uncultured bacterium | reverse complement strand
TCGCCGCCACGGCAATTGCAGTCAGTGCGAGAACAGCGAACGCAGCGCTTTGAAACATCCACGCATGAAGTTTCTGCCGCGCTTTAGAGCGTCCAACCAACCGGGCTGCCAAACTCATCAAAACCTTCCAAGCTTGTAGATCTGCCCGATAGCTAACCCGCGCAGGCGGGTTCGATGGACCAGGGATCGCGATCAGAGATGAACGATGTCGTTCCAGATGCCAAAAATCATCAACGCCCCAACGAGCGCCAAACCGACACGTAAACCCCACTCCTGAACGCGCTCCGACAAGGGCCGACCGCGAATGGCTTCGATGGCGTAAAACAAGAGGTGTCCGCCGTCAAGCATGGGCACCGGTAAAAGGTTGATGATGCCTAAATTTACCGAGAAAAACGCGATAAATTCCATAAAATTCAAGAACCCAGACTTGGCCGCCTGACCCGAGTATTTGGCAATCCGGATCGCACCGCCCATGTCTTCGGTGCCGCGTTTCCCCCTAATCATTTGACCGACGGCAATGAAGGTGCTGTCGACAATGTCGTAGGTATGGCCAACCGAGGCCCCCAAAGCTTCAAGCGGGTTGCTGATGATCTCCCGACCGGTTTCGCCCGATTGCGTGATGCCCAGCATGTAACGCTTGCCATCATTGCCGAACGGGTCTTTCTCCGTGCTCAAGCGCGGTGTAACGGAAATCGTCTGTTCTTGCCCATCGCGCTCGATCACCAGCGTCATAGGGCTGCCGTCGCTCAAGAGGATGGTGTTACGGATATCCTCGAAATGCACCACCGGCTTGTCGTCGATGGAACGGATGCGGTCCTGAACCATCAACCCGGCTTCGGCGGCAGCACTGCCTTCGACCACCTGGCCAACAACCGGCTCCGTCACCGGACGGCCGATTGTCATAAACATCGCCCAGAACATTAGGATCGCGAATAAGAAGTTGACGGCCGGGCCGGCGAAAACAACCGCCGCCCGTTGACCGATGGTCTTGTGCTTAAGAGAGACTTTCTTTTCTTCGGGCGTCAATTCGCGCGGCACGGACTCTTCCTTGCCACCTTCGACGACTTGCATCGTCTCGCCTTCGCCAAACATCTTTACGTAGCCGCCCAGGGGAATCAGGCTGAACTTCCAGCGCGTCCCCAGCTTGTCGGTATAGCCGAACAACTCAGGCCCAAAGCCAATCGAAAAGGAATCACAGCGCACGCCGTTTTTACGGGCGATATAGAAATGGCCGAATTCGTGAACGAAGACGACCACCGTCATCACGAGAAAGAAGCTCAGGAGGGTGAACGGAACGCCAGAAAACTGTTCAAGCACGCTTTGAAACTCCCTTTACCTTTAACGGTCCGACGGCAGCTATTCGGCTGCAGCACTCAAGTTTTTGACTGTCGCAACGCGGCGCGCCTCGCCGTCGACCGCCATGATGTCATCCAGCGTTGTGATGGATTGCAGCGGCACGCGGGTCATAGTGTGTTCGACGATTGCGGCGATATCGAGGAAGCCGATTTCACCGGCCAAAAACCGAGCCACGGCGACCTCATTCGCCGCGTTAAGAATTGTAGGAGCCGCCCCCCCGCTTTGCAACGCGGCCCGCGCAAGGCGCAGGGCCGGAAAGCGCACCATATCCGGGTTTTCGAAGGTCAGCGAACCGAGCTGGGCGAGATCAAGACGCCCCGTGGGTGCCGGCAGACGCTTGGGCCAGCCGAGAGCATAGGCGATGGGGGTACGCATGTCTGGCGTCCCCAACTGCGCCAAGGTCGAGCCATCGGCATATTCCACCATACTGTGCACAACAGATTGAGGATGCACGAGAATATCGATCCGATCGTTATCGAGACCGAATAGATGGTGGGCCTCGATGACCTCTAGGCCCTTATTCATCATGGTGGCGGAATCCACCGATATCTTGGCCCCCATAGACCAGTTGGGATGGGCCACGGCCTGAGCCGGTGTGACGCTTGCCATATCCTTGAGCGCCCAGGTCCGGAAAGGCCCGCCCGAGGCCGTGAGGATGATCTTGCGGATTTTATCTTTTTGTTCAAAATCAAAGACTTGGAATATGGCGTTGTGTTCTGAATCGACAGGCAAAAGCGTCGCCTTATGGTCCCTCACCGCCGCCATGAAAAGCGAGCCGGCACAGACCAGGCATTCTTTGTTGGCGAGGCCCACGACAGCGCCGCGTTCAACCGCCTTAAGGGTGGGCTTTAAGCCAGCCGCACCGACAATCGCGGCCATGACCCAGTCCGAGGCGAGGCTGGCAGCTTCGCAAAGGGCCTCAGGCCCCGCTGCCACTTTGGTTCCTGTGCCGCTCAGGGCTTCTTTCAATAATGCGTAGCCGCTTGGCTAGGACAGTGCCACCATTTCGGGGCGCAAGCGCTTGGCCTGCTCGGCCAGTTTGCTCCAATTGCTGTTTGCGGTCAGAGCAACGACCTTGTAGGCGTTCGGATCGCGCTCGATCAGATCGATAGTGCTGTCACCGACAGAACCCGTAGATCCCAAAATGGATACCCGCTTCGGAGCCGCATTCACCACGTCTGGACTCCCCCGCCCAAAAGCAGGCAGGCGACCGCCGCTACCGGCGCCGCCACCCAAAGCCCATCAAATCGATCCATAACTCCCCCATGCCCGGGTATCAGACGCCCGGAATCTTTCACTTGGTAGCGCCGCTTGAGAGCCGATTCGAACAAGTCACCAATCTGGCTCACGACCGACAATCCCCCCGCCAAAGCCGCCAAACCGAGCGCTACTTGTTGTCCCTGGCCCCAGTACAACACTCCGGCGCTGGCTAGAATCGCACACAGCAAGCCTCCGACAGCACCGGACCACGTCTTATTAGGACTTATCCGCGGCGCGAGTTTTGGCCCGCCGATAATACGTCCACAAGCGTAGGCTCCGATATCCGTCGCCCAAACCACGGCTAGGAGCCAAAATACCGAAAACGAGCCGCCCCGGGCCATCACATAAAGCAGGGAAATCGCCGGAAGCGCTACATAAACGACCGTAATCTGGACGACATAGATGCCTTTTCGCCCCGCGGCCTGGTCGGCCACAACCAGGGCAATAGTGGCCAGTCCGATCACCAGCAACGCGGCTACGGGCTGCCCTAGAGACGCGGCTGCTACAGCTCCCAAGACGGCGAGGGTGATCAGTGTGTGCCGCTTTACGCCGACGCGGCCATCCATGGAAACGAACTCCCAAGCCATAACGCCGGCAATACCCGCCACCAGACAATTGAAGTATGGGAATTC
>CAITZE010000094.1 GCA_903896775.1 uncultured bacterium | reverse complement strand
GGGTTGTCATGCGTGGGCCAAGTTGGCCAAAAGCCGTCCTTACGGCCCTGTTTGCCGCAACTTTCGCCGTGTTCCAGGGGCTGTCCCAAGGAGTCGGTGCTGAGATTCCCGTGCGCGGTCCAGATCCCTCCCTTTGGACAAGGGGTGCGGACGATAAACTGGAAGGACCTGGCCCCGACTTAGCTTTGCCCTGCGTAAACGCAGGCACGACACCGGTCTGCGCGCTAAAGACCTATCTCGCCTGCGTTCTGTATGACGCCCCCAATCTTTGCACTGCCGCCGGATTTCAGGACGTTCCAAAAAGATATCTGGGTGCAGCGAGCCTCGATACCGAGGTGCTGATCGCGCCTTGGGACCTGACATTCGAGCGGCTCATGCCGGAAGCCTTTGCTTTACACATATATGATGGCGGGCGCGTACCGGCATCGCGCTTCCAACAACAGCGTGCCGGCAGAGACAGTTTTCGCCAGATCAGAGGGTCCGCCAGCGCATACGAGTTGGTGGTGGATATCCCCGAGCCTTACGTCCGAGGCGTAGTTTACCGGCAGTCGGTCTTTTTTCGCGAGGTCAACGGCAGCTGGCGCGTCGTCGCCTGGTCCAGTTCGCGCGCTGCTGCTTGCGATGCCGGCTTTGGAACCGCGTCATGGGCGCCGTGCCGCTGGTTCATCAAAAATCTGCGGCAACGGGACGTGTTTGCCGACGATGTAAAGTCGCTGTGGTATTCGCCGACGCTGCCGGGACACGATGATTACCCTTACCCCGGCCTGGAAGTCATGATGGGTTTGCCCAACGAGCCGGTGGCCGCGCCCTTCGCGGGAACCATTCTGCGTCGCAGCCTTAAGTATCCCGACGTTCCGCTTTACGACTGGGTCGTCATTCAAGGCGAAGACCATGAAGCTAGCATGATCGCGAAATTAGCGCTGGTGGACCACACCGGCCCGGCAGCGGGCCAGCATGTGGATGCGGGTGCTGCGCTTGGTAAACCGCAGTGGGTCGAGAGCGAGCATCGCGGCGCAGGGCGATTTATTCACATTGAATTGCTGCGCGACGGCAATCAAATCGACCCCAAAACCGTTATGCGTGAACGTAAAGCTCAAGAGCAGGCGCCATGACGACGTTTAAATATCTTACCGCCGTAGGATTTGCCTTAACGCTCACCGCTTGCGCGGCGATGCCGACGACGTCAGGACCGGGCGCAACCCTTCCCGATCTCACGTCATATATATTGATGCGCACCGATGCGGGTGCGCGAACACCGACGCGCGTCTCCGTCGATCAGGCCGCCGATGTTCTGGCCGGCTACGACGTGATTTTTATCGGCGAGGCCCACGAACACCCCGGCAATCATCTGGCCGAGATGGCGCTGTTGCGCGCGATCTATGCACGCGCACCTGATCTTACGCTTTCGATGGAGCAGTTCGAACGCGATGTGCAACCGGTGGTCGACGATTATCTCGCCGGCAAAATCGGCGAAGCGCCGTTTATGAAAAACGCGCGCGCCTGGGGCAATTACTCCACCAGCTATCGTCCTCTCGTCGAGTTCGCCAAGGATCACAAACTCCCGGTGATTGCTGCCAACACGCCGGAGAAGATCGTGCGTTGCGTCGGCAAAGACGGTGAGGCCTTCCTGGAACACCTTTCTCCTGAGCAACGCGCATGGGTCGCCGCGAAGCTGAACCTTCAGGACGGCCCTTACAAAGATAAATTCATGGGCTTTGCCGGTGGCGATGCCGGGCACGGCGGCGAAGAGAACCCTGACAAATCCGCACCGCGCAAACCGCCCTCTGAGACCGCGATCCGTAGTTTTGCCGCGCAAGTCACGCGCGACGACACCATGGCCGAATCCATCGCACAGGCTTTGCAAAAGAACCCCGGAAGCAAAGTTGTGCAGATCAATGGTTCATTCCACAGCGAATCATTCTTGGGCACGGTGGAGCGCTTGAAGCTGCGCATGCCGAATTTGAAAATCGCCGTGGTGAATCCTGAGTTCGCCGAAGATCCCTTACATCCCGCCGTCACGCCGGAAGATGCCAAGACCGGCACCTTCGTGCTGTTGCTGCGCGAGCTGCCGGAGTTCTATGCCAATGAAACGGAAATGCGCGAGGCCATCAAGAAGCAGATCGAGGCACGCAGCAAGACGACGTGCGAGCTTTAGCGGCTTACGTGTGTCTGCTTAATGTAATCCGCGGCCTGCATTTCGATGAGACGTGATGCCGTACGGGCGAATTCAAATCCGCCCTTGCGCCCATCGTAAAGTTGGTCGGGCGGCACAGCAGCCGAACACACCAATGCCGTGCGATGGTCATAAAGCGCGTCAATCAGCGTAACAAAACGCCGCGCGGCGTCTTTCCGCTCTTCCGACATTTGCGGAATGTCTTTCAGAATGATCGTCGAGTACTGCGCGGCGATGGCAATGTAATCGCTGGGGCCAAGCGCGGTTTCGCAAAGATCGCTGAAGGAGAACCGCGCGACTTCGCGGGCGGCTGCCGGCACGGGGATCCGCCGTCCCGGCACTTCCACAAAGTCGGGTTTGGCTGGCGCGTCGTCCGTCAATCGCGACCAAGCTGCATCCAGCGCAGCATCGGCGGCTGGCCCTAGCGGCATATGATAAACTGTCTGCCCAGCGAGACGGCCCAAACGATAATCCTGCGCTGCATCCAAGGCCAAGATATCGAGGCGCTCTTTGATGATAGCGATGAAGGGCAAGAAGCGGTCGCGCTGAAGACCGTCTTTATAAAGATCGTCGGGATGACGATTGGATGTCGTCACGACCACGACGCCGCGTTCGAACAGTTTTTGAAACAGCCGGCCGACAATCATCGCATCGGAGATGTCTTGCACCTCCAGCTCGTCGAGACATAGCAAGGTGGCATTGTCGGCGATGCCGTCCGCCATTCCGGGGATGGGGTCGCCTTCCTCGGCATTCATCGGCATTTGGCGGCGGTTGTGAATCTCGGCGTGGATATCGCGCATGAAAGCATGGAAGTGCACGCGCTCCTTCGCCGCAACCGGCGCGGTTTCGAAGAACAGGTTCATCAGCATGGACTTGCCGCGTCCGACACCGCCATAGAGATAAAGGCCCTGGGGCGGCGGTATTTCGTCGCGCGATTTCAAGCCAA
The DNA here is from genome assembly GCA_903896775.1 of uncultured bacterium. Taxonomy (GTDB): domain Bacteria; phylum Pseudomonadota; class Alphaproteobacteria; order Rhodospirillales; family Rhodospirillaceae; genus SHVO01. The sequence goes on along the minus strand of CAITZE010000094.1, from coordinate 2,969 downwards.
AGCGGTCCATCCACCCGCGCTTGCCGCTTTTGGGCACATAGCCTTTCAGGGCGTTGGCGAGGCTTGAGAGCTTTTCCGCCGCCAGTTCCTGGACCTGATCGGCCTTCAACTCGCCGGCTTCGACCAGAGCGCGATAGCGTTGCAGGGGCGTTTCAGTCATCGCGGAATTTCATAAACATTGTGCCGCCCCCCTTTTTCACGAGGGGACGGCACATTGGTATTCCAAAACATGGAAGGTCGGCTTAGCCGTCCTTGTTGATCTTTTCGATCAAGTCTTTCAGCGTCTTCTCGGCCTGGTCGTTGGGAACCTGACAGGTACCCGCCGCCTGGTGACCGCCGCCGCCGTACTTCAAGCAAAGTTCGCCGACATTGGTTTTGCTCGAGCGGTCGAAGATCGACTTGCCGATAGCGAAGACCGTGTTTTGCTTCTTCAGGCCCCACATGACGTGGATCGAGATATTGGTTGCGGGATACAGCGCGTAAATCAGGAAGCGATTGCAGGCCCAAATGGTCTCTTCATCGCGCAGATCAAGAATCACCAGATTCTTATGCACCGTCGAGCAGCGCTTGATCTGGTCTTTGGCTTTGGTTTCATGCTCGATGTAGAGATCGACGCGCTCAACGACATCCGGCAGCATCAAGATGTCTTCGACCGACATCTGAACGCATTTGTCGATCAGCTCCATCATAAGTTGGTAGTTGGAGATGGTGAACTCGCGGAAGCGGCCCAAACCGGTACGCGCATCCATAATGAAGTTCATCAGATCCCAACCTTGCGGGTTGAGGACTTCATCTTTGTTGAACTGGGCAGCGTCGCCCTTGTCGACGGCTTCCATCAGCGCGTCCGAGATACGCGGGATTTTCTTTTTGCCGCCGTAGTAGTCATAGACCACGCGCGCCGCAGAAGGCGCATGCGCGTCGATAATGTGGTTCTCTTTCTTGCCGACGCGGATGGTCTCGCTCTCGTGGTGATCGAAAGCCAGATGGACACCTTCCACAAACGGCAAGTTGGTGGTGATATCGCGATTGGTGATTTCAATCACGCCATCTTGCATGTCCTTCGGGTGGACGAACTTGATCTCGTCGATCATGTTCAGTTCCTTGAGGATAGCGGCGCAAACGAGGCCGTCGAAATCGCTGCGCGTAACGAGCCGGTATTTCCCTGAGGACATCGAAAACTCCCCTCGACAAAAGTGCGTGTGGTCTAAATTATGTTAGGCGAAAAGATAAACAGGACTTGGGGTTAAGACAACGCCCCATCGGCGGCAAGCGAATTCCACGGGGGCGGTCGCCGCCTGTGGATAACATGGATTGGACAGCCTGATGGCACTTTTGAGACGGCTTTGCGGAACCAAGGGTGCAGTGGGGCTGGCTTTGGGGACCGTCTTGTTCGCGCTGGGCTCCTGCGGATCCGGGGCTTATGTCGATAGCCGTCGCGAAGCAGGCAAAACGGTGCCGGTTGGGCCCTCAACACCCGATAGAGTAGCGATTTGTTACTCCAAAGCCCCTGGGGCGGGTGAGCAGGTCCGAAAAATGGCCGAATCGGAGTGCGCTAAAACCGGGCGGGTGCCGGTCCTCGATCATGAGGATCGATGGAGTTGCACGATGCTGGCGCCGCGGCGGATATATTTCCGTTGTGTGCCAAAACCATAAACTACCGCAAGCGTTCCGCCCTCATAGCGTCGTAACATAATGCTGTTTCAGGGCGCGGGGGGTTCCGTGAAGAATTCCAGCAAGAAAGCGCGTTACGGGGCCATGGCGGCCACAATCGCCGTGGCGGTCGGCGCTTTCCTTCTTGCGCAACGCCTGGCTTTGATCCCGGGTCCGTGGTCCGAAAAGCCCGCACAAGGTTATGTTGGCGGCACGGTTTTCACCTATACCGACGCCATCGATATTAGTCCCGGCGACTACATGACCTATTACCGGCGTGGGGTCCTGTACCAAAAGCAGCAGCCGCTCGATCTGGCGCTGGCGGACTTTAATCAGGCTGTCAAACTCAGTCCGGTCCCGGTGAGTTTGAAAGCCCTCGGGGCGACGGCTACGGACTCCCGCTCGCGGGACACGCACACTCTGGGTCTTGTCTTTCTGCTGCATAAAACCCGCGCCGAAGTATTCCAGCAGATGAACCGGCCCGACGAAGCTTTGGCGGATTTGGATCAGGCCATAGCTCTTGATTCGCGTGGACCGGATGTATTTTTTTATCGCGGCATCCTGCGTGAACTGACGGGGCGTTACGACGCCGCTATCGCCGACTTTGACACCCTTCTCGCGCGCCGTACCAGCGTCGAATGGTATTTTGCGCGCGGTCTCGCCAAGTACCTCAAGGGCGATTGGAATAATGCCGCCGCCGACTTTGAGAACGCCGCGCAACGCATGCCTGCCAACGGCAACTATTGGATATGGCTGGCCAAGGCACAACTGCGCAACGGTCAACCGCTGCATACCGAGAGTTTTGCTGCGCTCGACCGTAAAAACGAGGCTTGGCCGGTTATCGAATCCTTCACCGCCGATCATGATTCGGAGCAATTCATATCGGGCGTTCGGGCCGGCACCGAATATGCAAATCCCGGAAGTATGGATGCCAAATGCAAATCAGCGCTGTTTCTCGGCGAATGGCTGACCTTGCGTAAAGCCGGCATCGGCGCGCGAGATATGTTCAGCGAAGCCGAAGCCGCATGCCAGCCTTTGACCATCGAACGCAGCACCGCGACCGCCGAACTACAGCGCTTGCCGCCGTTGTAAAAAGAACCCTGCGTAAAAAGAAAAAGGCCGCCTTTATAAGAGACGGCCTTTTATCAATCGACCGTTCTACTTTAGCCGGCGCGCTCGACCATCTTCATCTTGATATCGGCAATGGCTTTGGCCGGATTCAAGCCTTTGGGGCACGTATTGGTGCAGTTCATGATCGTGTGGCAGCGATAGAGTTTGAAGGGATCTTCCAGATCATCCAAACGCTCGCCGGTAGCTTC
>CAITZE010000093.1 GCA_903896775.1 uncultured bacterium | reverse complement strand
TCTTTCAGATTGCCCTGCATAATGGCGCGCGCCGCGTCGCTGATGGCATCGACCTGCCCCAACAATGAGCGTCGGATGAAAAAGCCCAGCAGCAGCACCGCAACCAGCAGCGGAATTGAAACGCCCATGAAGGCGACGACAAAGGCTTTGCGACCAGCAAGGAAGTCGGTGAGATCATAGCCATAAAGAAAATGCGAGCCGTCGGACATCAAGCGATGAAGGACCCGCGCCTCGCTCGGACCCGGCTCGCGCATAATGTTGATGGTATACCAACCAGGCACATGCCCGACCCCGTCAGGCCATTCGTCCAAATTGCCGGCTAAGGGGCGAAAATTCTCATCCGTCAGCAGCGCGACTTGGTTCTTGATAGCTTTGTGATTGAAGCGGTCGCCAACTTCCGTGGCGGTTTTATCCCTACCGCCGTCGCGTACCGCGACAAATACTGTATAAGACTCACTCTCAATCAGTTGCGTCAATTGAGCATCGACCTGGCCGGCAGTGATACTCCACAGCCAGGCAGCAAGTCCGATCAGCATCAGCGACACCGCGCCGGCGTAAACAACCGCCTGACGAAATGTCCCGGGTGGTAGAAATCTAATCATCTGCGGTCAACATGTAACCAACGGTTCGGATCGTGCGCAGCAGCGGTTTGTCGAAGCCGATGTCGATCTTATTGCGAAGCTTGCTGATTTGCACATCAATGACATTGGTCTCGGGGTCGAAGTCGTATTCCCAGACATTCTCCAGCAACATCGTGCGGGTCACAACCTGGCCAGCGTGGCGCATGAGATATTCCAGTAAACGGAACTCGCGCGGACGCAGCGTGATCTGCTTGCCCGCACGCGTCACTTTGTGGGTGCGGAAATCGATGCGCAAATCGAGAACCGATAATTCCGCAGACGTTTGTGAGTCCGAAGACCCTTGCGGGGTTGTGCCGCGGCGAGCCAAGACCTCGATACGGGCCATAAGCTCGCCGAAGGCAAAGGGCTTAGTGAGATAGTCATCCCCGCCAGCTCTCAGGCCGCGGATGCGTTCGTCCACGTCAGCCAGAGCCGAGAGGATCAAGATCGGCGAGCTGTTTCCGGCAGCGCGCAATTGCTGGATCACGGCGAGCCCCTCGAGATCGCCTGGCAACATGCGGTCGATAACAATGACGTCGTAAACGCCTTGAGTCGCCAAAGCCAAACCGTCATGGCCGTTGCCTGCAGCCTCAAGGGTATGGCCCTCCTCCGCGAGGCGATCGCGGACGAAAGCGCTCAGGCGCTCGTTATCTTCTACCAGCAGGATTTTCATTGATGACCTGTGCCCGGGTCGGGGGTTTGGATGGTAGCCGATGAAAGCAATGCCGTCTTCCGGCGGAAGCACGCGATAATACAATGATAATGAATGGGATTTCCCATTTTGCCGTGGCGGCTGAGCAAAGAGGATGGTCAAACTACACTTAATAAGTGTTCAAATTTTTATTACACTTTTAAATAGATAATCCCCTTCGAGGTATCCGGCTTATTTGGACACCTTGCGGGCCGCAGGCGAAGTCGCTATACACCCGCCTTCCTGCGGACCCCGTATCATTCGGGAACCACCCGCCGTGTATTTATTGAGGCGCGCCATGAAGAAAGAAGGTCACCCGGATTACCACGAAATTACGGTGGTAATGACCGATGGAACCGAGTTCAAAACCCGCAGCACCTATGGCAAGGCGGGCGACACCATGCGCCTTGAAATCGACCCCAAAACACACCCGGCCTGGACCGGTGTTCACCGCTTGAACGATGCCGGCGGGCAGCTGGCTAAGTTCAATAAGCGCTTCAAGGGCTTTGGCTCGACCAAGGCCTAAAACGCCCTCACGGGCGCTTTAGACACAATATATAGTAGCCGCGTCGGACACCGACGCGGCTTTTGTGTTATTAGTTGACTTCAATATTTTAGAATTCTGGCAACCGTGTGATAATACGTCTTATCTTTACGACCCGTTACCTTAGAGATCGCAAGTGCTGTCCTAGATTTTCCTATATCAACAAAAAGTCTTGCTTC
>CAITZE010000092.1 GCA_903896775.1 uncultured bacterium | reverse complement strand
GGGGCCCTATCAATGGTTAATCAGAAAATAAAAGGATACGATAGCTAAGCCTGAAAAGCTCAGCGGGGCGCTTTGATATAGATCACTTGCTTGGTTTCGAAAAACTCTTCATTAAAATGATCTTTTAAGTAAAACTGCTTTACCGCAAGTTTTGACTCCGCTATTTCCTGTTGGAGGTCGCCGCCCTTAAGGTATAAAATACCGTTTTGAAGCTTATTTTTTGATTGTTGAGCGAATTTATTCTTCACCCATGGATAAAAATCTTTGAGCTGAGTAACCGCACGCGAAACCACAAAATCAAACTTCCCCGGAGCCTGTTCAGCCCTGATATGTTCACCGGTAACATTATTTAAACCGATGGCTTTAGCAACTTCATTGACTACTTTTATCTTTTTTCCGATAGAATCCGCCAGAAAAAATTGCGTGTCAGGAAAAAGTATAGCGAGAGGAATACCGGGGAAACCACCTCCGGTGCCTACATCAAGCACCCGTTCATCCGGTAAAAACTGTATAATTTTGGCTATCCCCAGAGAATGGAGCACATGACGCTCAGGCAATCCTTGTATTCTGGCGCGGCAACTATTTGCCTCGTAGCGCTCGTGGCGATGGCGCCGTCGCGCGCCGCCGCGCAGACTGTTGACCCTGCGATCAAGATCACCGCGGACGCGCTCGGCGGCACTGTGACCGGGCCGAAGGGGCCGGAAGCCGGCGTGTGGGTCATCGCAGAGACGACGGATTTGCCGACGAAGATGGCGAAGATGGTCGTAACGGATGATTCCGGACGTTACCTCCTGCCAGAACTTCCCAAGGCGAAATACAAGGTCTGGGTGCGCGGCTATGGCCTCGTAGATTCTCCCAGGGTCGATGTCGAACCAGGCAGGGCTCTGAATCTCACGGCGGTCGCCGCGCCAAGTGAGACGGCGGCGGCGGAATATTACCCAGCGCTATATTGGTTTTCCATGTTGAGCGTGCCGGACAAGAGTCTCTTCCCCGGCACGGGGCCGCAAGGCAATGGCATGCCGACCTCGCTGCGTTCACAGGGCATGTGGCTCGAACTCATCAAGACGGATGGTTGCTACACCTGTCACCAGCTTGGCAATCAATGGACGCGCCATATCCCGAAGGAGCTCGGCGAGTTCAAGACGAGCGTGGACGCCTGGGAGCGCCGCGTGCAGTCGGGGCAAGCGATGGTGCAGATGGCGGGCGCGCTGCAGCGCATCGACGCGCCGCGCGCGTTTAAACACTTTGCTGACTGGACGGACCGCATCGCGAAGGGCGAGCTTCCGGCATCCAAGCCCGAGCGTCCGAAGGGGCTTGAGCGTAATGTCGTAATCACCTCATGGGACTGGGCCGAGCCCACGGTCTACATGCATGACCTTATCTCGACCGACAAACGCAATCCGACCGTGAACGCCAATGGCAAGGTCTACGGATCGCCTGAAGAGAGCACGGATTTTGCGCCGATCTTCGATCCCAAAACCCACACGCGTTCATCCTTCCAGATGACCACACGCGATCCCAAGACGCCCTCATCAAAAGACGCGCCGATGGCGCCCTCGGCGATCTGGGGTGAAAAGCCGATCTGGGATTCGCAAACAAGCATGCACAATCCTATGTTCGATGAAAAGGGACGAGTCT
>CAITZE010000091.1 GCA_903896775.1 uncultured bacterium | reverse complement strand
GCCTTATGCCGCGTCTTTGCTGGTCGCGTTGGGTTCGACATTCAAGTTCGGATGGCGTCCGACAGTGGAAGCTGAAACCACACCGGCCCAAAATTACGGCCCGTCCAAAATGGACGCCGCAGCCTAAATCGCGCGAGCGATTGATACGAAAACGGGCCCCAAATCGGGGCCCGTTTTTTTATGGGCGCTTAAAAAGGGGGGCGCGCCGGAAATGCCTAAATTTCAATCAAAAATAGAATATCTGGCTCTACATGGCATCTTTAGAGCGTCGCGGCCTAGAGCTATCAATATATTGTTATAAATATAGAATAGCCGTCTATATTTGGTGCCGTTTGGATAACCCATGGCTGTATAGGCCCAAAAATCCAGAAAGCGCTACACACTATATATAAGTGACGTAGCGAGCTGCAGATCGAGAAGTTAACGACCTCGGAAAATGGATTTGTAAGCGAGCCATTCGGGGCTCAGGCCGTCGGTGGTCGCCAGGATTTCGGCCCGCAAATCTGCCGGTGTTTCTGCCCAGGGTGTCACCGTCGTGCGGATGGCAAAAATGATCGCGCCGGTCTCGGGCAATTTCAAAAAGCTCTGTTCTTCTTCCCGCAAGTACACAGGTCCTGCGGCCTCGGGGTCCAAAGCCGGCGTCGGCACCGGCAGGAATAAATCGGGTGAGTTCGTCAGTCCCCAATTGCGACGCCTATAAGCGCGTTCGAGCTTGAGGCGGGAGAGGAAGTGATCGACACCATCGCTCATGTGACCGGCATATTCCGGCACTGGACCGTGCGCCGCTAAAACGCTGCCGCCGATTTTGTCGGCCAACCGCCAGCGATTGGGAAAACACAGCACGCCTGCCGTAAGACGATAAGGGACGTCCACCGTCGGCGTCAGGATGCAAAGATCCTCGGCGACAGCGCGTCCAATGGCCGTAAGGGTAAGAACGGCTTCGCGCGCCTCCTCTATCCGCATACCGTGGCTGCGCAAGAGGGCCGCAAGCTCCGCCACAGCGGATTGGGCTTCGGGCAAAGCGATTACAACGTCACGCGCGTGGGCGGCTATGAGGCGCACGCGCTCCACCAGCAAGGCTTCATCACCCGTGCGTGGTCTTAGCCAGTCGGTCAAAGGCAGAGGCTCCAGACCTACGCGCGTCGGATGCAGACGCGATGTCGCTGGCCCGTGTGTGTTCATGCGTTAGCGTTCAAGACGCATCCAGCGCGTGCGGTGAAAGCCGATAGCGTTGTCGGCGTATCCCTTCACGTAAGGGGCTATCAAGCTCTTGGACGTGAAAAGGCTCAAAGGAACAACGGGGCTATCATCGAGGGCTATCTGCTCGGCATTGGCTAAGATTTCTGCGCGCCGCTCAAGATCGAGCGTCGTGCGGGCTTGGTCCATCAACGCATCGTATTTGGGATTGCTATAGCCGCCAAAATTATTCGCGCCCGAGCGCGAGTCCAGCAGATAAAGGAATGTCTGCGGGTCGTTGTAGTCGGCGCCCCACCGGGCTTGCGCCGCCGTGAAGTCGCCTTGGCGTAGGGCGTCGTAATGAATCTTAGGCTCGTTTCCGATCAGTCGCGCGACGATGCTGCATTCTTTCAGCATCGCAGCCTGCGCGATCACAGACCGGCGTGAATCAATGCTGATCATATACAGGTATTCGAATGTGAACGGTTTATCGGGCGTATAGCCTGCCTCTGCCAGCAGTCGTTTTGCTTCAGCGCGCCGTTCCGTCATGGATTTGTCGGCGAAATCCAGACGCGCCGTGTTGTGATAATTGTCGATGCCCGGCGGAACAAACGAATAGGCCGGTACGCCATCGTGCAGGACCTTTTCGGTAAGAACGGCGCGGTCAATGCACAGAGAAACAGCTTTGCGGAGGCGGGCATCTGTAAAGGGCGGACGGCGTGCGTTGAGCGAGATGTACTCGTTGCCCAGCATAGTGGCGACGTGTGCTTGTCCCGGCATGTTTTCCTTGAGCCAGGGAAGTTCGCTCATGGCAAAGCCACGCGTACCGATATTCGCGTCTAACTCGCCGGCTCGAAACCGGCTTAGCGCAGACGAGACATCGTCGGTGGGATAATAATAGACCTCATCGATCGCGACGTTCTTGGCATCAAAGAACAAAGGATTTTTAGCGGCTTTGACATACGCGTGAGCTTTCCAGTCCACAAGCGTGTAAGCGCCGTTGGAAACCATATTGCCGGGTTTGACCCACCCATCGCCGTATTTCTTATAGACGTGCTCGGGAATGGGGAATGCGGTCCAATGGCTCATCAGTCCGAGCAGATAAGGCGCGGGGGCCTCAAGCGTGATTTCCACAGTGTGGGTATCGACGGCGCGTACTCCCACATCAGTCACGGGGAGCTTGCCGCTATTAACGGCTTCGGCGTTCTTAATGACGTATTGAATACTCGCGTACTGGGCAGCAGTCTTCGGATCCTGAAGATGCCTGAAGCCAAAAACAAAGTCTGAGGCTTTGAGAGGTTCGCCGTCCGACCACACTAGTCCCGGACGGAGTTTGAAGGTCCAGACCAGCCCATCTGGACTGGTAGACCAGCTTTCCGCCGCGCCTGGGATTGGCTTGGCGTTGATATCCTCGGTCATTAGACCCAGGAACAGGTCGCCGACAATATCGAACTCCCAGGCGGTGCCTACCTGATCGGGGTCCAGCGTTGTTGGCTCGGCCTGATTGCCTCGGTGAAAGACCACAGGGCCTGCGGCGTAGGCTGGTAAAGTCGTTGCAGATAAAACTGCAAAGGGAGTGATGAGGGCGAGTAACCCTGCGCCGATCAGCCGCCGGCCTTTTTCAATCGCGTTCATGGGGTTGAGCTTACCCTAAAACCGCTTTTCCGGTCACGTTCCCCCTGTTCTATCGCAGGGAATCGTCTAGCATGCCGCTTATACCGCTCTGTGGTTTCCGGACATCCGCGCCTTGCACGCCTGACCCGCCAGCCACACCTGGGGGAACCGTGCACAGTCAGTTTTCACGCCGCCGTTTTCTTGCCGCAACCGCCGCTTTAGGCGTGATGGCACGGCCGCGTCTTGCAGGTGCCGCGGGCGACGATCCGTTGCCGGCGACTGCGCGTTTGAATGGCTGGTTGGAAGCGCGCTACGACTTTTGGCTCGCGCGCAGCCCGATGGATCAGGCTTACCTCGGTCTCAAGACCAATTCCGACAAATGGGACGATATAGGCGAAGCGCGCCAGCTTGACGACTTCGAACGGGTTCAAAAAGAACTCGTCGATTTGCGCGAGAACTTTGGCACGACGTCATTCACCGATGCAGGCAGGACAAGTTATCGGCTTTATGAATTCCGCTCTGATCAGCGTGTGAGCGACTTCACCTGGCGCCACTACAGTTACCCCGTGAGCCAGCTCGATGGTTGGCAACAAACAATTCCCAGCTTTCTCATGACGGTTCATAGCGTCGACAGCGTTGAAGATGCGCAGGCTTATATCGCGCGCTTGCGGGCTACGGGTGCTCTTGTCGATCAAATCATCGAGCAGATGCGCCTCGGCGAACTTGCCGGCGTGCTAGCGCCGAAATTCGCTTACGACCATGTCTTGCGTGATTGCCGTAATTTGCTGAACGGTGTGCCCTTCGACGGCGCCAGCAGCAATAGCCCGCTATGGGCCGACTTCACGACCAAAGTCGACCGCCTGGCTGTGGATCAAAGTATCAAACAAAAACTTCGCACCGATGCCGTGAAGGCTCTGATTACGGATTTCCGGCCAGCGTTCTTTAAACTTATCGCTGTGTGCGAGGACCAACAGGGGCGGGCGACGACCGACGACGGGGCTTGGAAGCACCCCAATGGCGCAGCCTATTACGCGAGCCGTCTCGCCTATCACACCACCACCGACATGAGCGCCGACGATATCCACGAATTTGGATTGTCGGAGGTCGAGCGTATCCACGGCGAAATGCGTGCCGTCATGCAAAAAGTCGGCTTTGGCGGCGATCTCAAAGCTTTCTTCGCGTTTCTGAAGACCGATCCCCAGTTTTATTATCCACAAACGGCTGAGGGCAAGGCGGCCTATGTCGCACGCGCGGAAGAAATCATTACCGCCATGCGAGGCCGGCTGAATGAGGTTTTTATACGCCAGCCACGCGCCAAGCTGGTGGTCAAGCCGGTCGAGGCCTTCCGCGAGCAATCGGCGACGTCGGCCTTTTACCAAAGTCCCGGCACCTTCGATGATCGGCCCGGGATTTTTTACGTCAATACCTTCGACATGAAGGCAGCGCCCAGATACGCAATGGAGGCGTTGGCCTATCACGAGGCGATTCCAGGCCACCACATGCAGATCGCCCTGGCGCAGGAAATGGATGATCTGCCGCGGTTCAGGCGTTTTGACGGCTACACAGCTTATGCCGAAGGCTGGGGCCTTTATTGCGAACGGCTGCCCAAGGAAATGGGCTTTTATCAGGACCCTTATTCGGATTTCGGGCGCTTGTCGGAAGAACTGTGGCGGGCCTGCCGTCTGGTGGTGGATACCGGCATTCACATGGATGAGAAGCGCTGGACGCGCCAGCAGGCTATCGATTACCTCACCGCCAATACGCCTAACTCATCAGGCGACATCACCAATTCGGTCGAGCGCTATATCGTCGATCCTGGCCAGGCCACGGCTTACAAAATTGGCATGACCAAAATTCTGGATTTACGTGAAGGGGCTAAAAGAACCCTCGGTTCTAAATTCGACTTACGCGGTTTTCACGATGTCGTGCTGGGCAGCGGCTCGGTTCCGCTGCCAATCCTGGCTGATGCAGTGGATGTGTGGGTGAAGGAAACCGCCGCCAGTTAAGTCTCGGGCCGCCAAATCATATGGACATGGCGAATACCGGCTTCTTCAAAAAGCTCGCCCTCCCCGACAAAGCCAAGGCGGCTATAAAACTCTTCCACAGCGAGCTGAGCATTAAGAACAACGGTTGCCGAAGTTAACTTTGCCATGATCTCGCGCATGATGGCTTTACCGGCGCCTGTACCGCGCTTTTCTTTCAGCACAGCCACGCGTTCGATTTTAAAAACACCCGGACCAAGGGATCTTAACCGCGCACATCCAATGGGTATGTCCCCATCCAAAAGCAGGAAGTGTTCGCAGACGGCATCCTTGCCGTCCCACTCATCGGCGGGCGATACGCCTTGTTCTTCACAAAAGACGGCTTGGCGAATATGTCGCGCCAAATCCAGGCGTGTTCCATCGTCGGCATGAAACGCGACAAGGGCAAAGGCCATGACCTCACCCCCGGGTTATTGATTATTTATCGAGCCAGGTCGGGACCGGTAAATCCTTCGAGCGCAGGAAGGCCGGATTGAACAGCTTGCTCTGATAACGCGCCCCGGAATCCGTGAGGAAGGTCACGATGGTTTTGCCGGGACCCAGTTTGTAGGCCAGCCGGATGGCGCCGGCGATATTGATGCCGGTGGAGCCCCCGACGCAGATGCCTTCATCTTTGATCAGGTCGAATACAATCGGCAGGGCTTCCTTGTCGTGAATCTGGAACTGATCGTCGATAGGCGCGCCTTCCAGATTGGCGGTGATGCGGCCCTGGCCGATGCCCTCGGTGATCGAACTGCCTTCGGCCTTCAATTGGCCGTGGGCATAAAAGTTAAACAGCGAAGCCCCCATAGGGTCGGCCAGCGCCACCACGATATCTTTGCGTTTGGCCTTCAGACCGAAAGCCACCCCGGCAAGTGTGCCGCCGGTGCCGACCGCTGAAACGAAACCATCAATATGGCCGCCGACGTCGTTCCAGATCTCGGCGGCGGTTTCGCGTGCGTGACCATCCCGGTTGGCGACATTGTCGAACTGGTTGGCCCAAATGGCCCCATTGGGTTCGGTGCGCGCCAGCTCTTCGGCCAGGCGCTGCGAGAATTTGACGTAGTGATTGGGATCGGAAGCGGCGACTGCCTTTACTTCCCGCAAATCCGCGCCCAACAGCCGGAGAAAGTCCTTTTTCTCCTGGCTCTGGGTTTCGGGAACAACAATGACGGTGCGATAGCCTTTGGCATTGCCGACAACAGAAAGGCCGATGCCGGTATTTCCGGCGGTACCCTCAACAATGACACCGCCGGGGCGCAAACGCCCCTTGGCTTCGGCGTCCTCGATGATGAATTTGGCGGTGCGGTCTTTGATGGACCCGCCGGGATTGGCGTATTCGGCTTTGGCCAAGATCGTGCAGCCGGTCAGCTCCGATGCCTTGCGCAATTTGATCAATGGTGTGTGACCGATAGAGGCCACAACATCCGGAAAAAGACCGGGGAAGCTGGAATTAGCGGGCATGGATGTCACTTAAAGCCGTCTGATAATGGGGACGAGAGCCATTGAAACCGACCAGCCCGCCGCCACAAAGACGCATCTGCGGGGTCTTGAAGCGAGATGGGGCTCACAGAGAAAATGTTCCTCTCATCTAGGTTTAACCGTAGCAGTCTAGTCTCTTATGCCAGGGTTTGCGAGATTCGTCGGCGGTCAGGAAGGGGCTCGTTTATGGCGACTTACGCCGATCACCGCTTGATCGCGTTGCGCAAGATGACCGACAATCATCACCGTTAAAGCCATCCGCTACCCAGCATATTTACGGGGGCATACATCTATGACTGAGGCGCCGTTCACGTCGCGTTTCTACACTTCGCCGGACGGCCTCAAGCTGCATTATCGCGACTATCCGGGTCCGTCCAATGCACCTTTCGCAGTTCTCTGTATTCCAGGCCTTACCCGTAACGCCCGGGACTTTGAAGAGCTGGCACCCCACCTTGCCGCCAAGTACAGGGTGCTTTGCGTTGAATTGCGGGGCAGGGGGCTTTCGGAATATGCCAAAGACCCGATGACTTACGTTCCGCCGGTTTACGTCCGCGATGTGGCTGCTCTTATTAAGGCCGCGAGTCTTTCGCAAGTCGCGCTCATCGGGACCTCCCTGGGCGGGATTATTTCCATGGTCTTGGCTGGAGTGATGCCGGCCAAGCTGCTTGGCGTTGTGCTGAACGATATCGGCCCCGAGATTGATCCGGCCGGACTTGCCCGGATCGCTGGCTATCTCGGTAAAACGAAGCCCGTTACGACATGGGACGAGGCCGCCGCCGCTGTGCAGATGCTGGATGGAACAATCTATCCCGATTATCAGCAAGCCGATTGGCTGAGAATGGCGCGTCGGCGTTTTGTCCAGTCCTCCGACGGGTCGTTCCGTCCCGATTACGACGTTAATATCTCCAAGCCCTTTGCCGCCGGCGCCGCAGCCGTGGACTTATGGCCGTTCTTTCTTTCGATGAAAAATATTCCGGTTCTGAGCATTCGCGGGGGTACTTCGGATCTTTTGAATCCGAAGGTGTTTACACGCATGAAGGCCGAGCTCCCGCATGTTCGCCAAGCCACCGTACCTAACCGAGGTCACGCACCGAACCTGGATGAGCCGGAAGCGTTGTCGGCGATTGATAGTTTCCTAGCGTCTTTGCCGGCGCGGCTAAGCCCATGGACTGTTTTGCGCCGCAGCATGGGATCAATTGCATTTCTGGCCCGGCTTAAAATGACCGGCGTTCTTTGATCTAAACGCGGAAATCGGAAAGCTCACCAGGCTTTAAACCCAAGCTTTACACAATGAAAAGCCCGCCGAGCGTTAGCGCGGCGGGCTTCCCATCACAATCGGATATCGCACCGGTACAAACTGTTCAGGGCGGAGCCCTTAAAAGCCTGCGACTAAAAAAGTCTTTCGACAATCAATCACGCGACTTTTCGTTCGCGCCGATGTCGTAACCGTTCTTGTGTGCTGTCCCTTATATCAAGTCAGCCGACGAAGTCGGACCGACCCAGAAGCAATTACTACTTCTTTTTGGCCTTCTTTTTGG
>CAITZE010000090.1 GCA_903896775.1 uncultured bacterium | reverse complement strand
GTGCCATGCTGATCGTCATGGAACACCGGGATCTTCATACGCTTGCGCAACTCACTCTCGACGATGAAGCAGTCCGGCGCTTTGATATCCTCGAGGTTGATGGCGCCGAAGGTTGGCTCCAGCGACGCGATGATATCCACAAGCTTCATCGGATCGAGCTCGGCGATCTCGATATCGAAAACATCGATGTTGGCAAATTTCTTGAAAAGAACCGCTTTGCCTTCCATCACCGGCTTTGCGGCCAGCGGACCGATAGCGCCCAAGCCCAGCACAGCGGTGCCGTTGGTCACGACGCCCACCAGATTGGCGCGGCCCGTAACGGTATCGACTTCGCGCGGGTCTTCAACAATCACTTCGCAAGCCGCAGCAACGCCCGGCGAATACGCCAGAGCCAAGTCGCGCTGATTGGCCAGCCCCTTTTTGGCGACGACCGAAAGCTTTCCGGGAGTCGGGAAACGGTGATAGTGCAGCGCCGCTTCGCGCAGTTCGGCCTTGGCGGCCTCACTGGCGGCGTCGGATTTCTTGTCGGTCATGATGTCCCTTGGAAGCGAAAGGCGATATCCACACATTATAGCGGGAGGTGGAACGCGTACAGCTACCCCCCTTTCGTTAAACCACCGTCTTAAATCACATTTTTAAGAGCTAGAGCGGCCATCTTGGCCATGACGCTCGGCAAACCGGCCTGACCGACATGTTTCAAGGGCGTCCAGATAATGTCGGGGCCGAGCTTTTTGGCCTGCGCGGCGGTAAGATCGGCCGCGTAGACTGTCACTTCCAAGCGGAAGTGGGTGAATGTGTGCATGACAAGACCGGGCAGCTCACGCCATTTCGCTTTTACCGGCGCGGCCAGCGCCGCTTCTGCCGCACTCCAGGCTTTTGCGCGCCAGGCGCTGCCGGGCACTTCGGTCATGCCGCCCAAAAGCCCCTTGGGCGGCCGCCTTTGCAAAGCGACGCAGCCATCGGCGCGCATCATCCAAAACGCGACCCCATAACGTAATGGCGTTTTGACCTTCTTGGCTTTGCGCGGCAGCGTTTCGGCGATGCCCTGCTTGCGGCCTTCGCAGACCGCCGACCAGGGACAAATCACACAGGCCGGAGACTTTGGCGTACAGACGGTGGCGCCCAAATCCATGACACCTTGGGCGTAGTCGCCGGCGCGTTCCAGGGGCGTCAATTTCGCCGCCAGCTCGCGCAAAGTCGTTTTGCTGTGGGGCAAGGGATCGGTGACGGCAAAAAGCCGGGCCATAACGCGCTCCACGTTGCCGTCGACGACAACCGCGTGGCGTCCAAAAGCAATGGCGGCAATAGCTGCCGCCGTATAAGGCCCAATGCCCGGTAAAGCCCGCAAAGCTTCTTCGGTGTCGGGGAATTGCCCACCGTGGTCCGCAACCACCACACCTGCACACTTATATAGGTTGCGCGCTCTAGCGTAGTAGCCGAGGCCAGCCCAGGCCGTCATAACCTCGGCGATCGGCGCCCTTGCCAAGTCCTCGACCGTCGGCCAACGCTTCAGAAACGTCTCATAATAGGGTTTCACCGCCGTGACCGTAGTCTGCTGCAACATGATCTCCGACAGCCAGACCGCGTAAGGGTCGGAGTACCGGCCCGGCAAAGCTCGCCACGGCAGGCGACGGCGATGACGGTCGTACCAGGCGAGCAGATCCCGGGCGTTGGGCAGTTTGGACAGTGAGGCGGATTTTTTGGCCATGAGCAGGCTGCCACCTTGCGACGGCGGCATATTCAAGTGCAAGCCGGGATGAGATAAGCTGACCCAGTATGGTTGCACCTCAAAAACCCCGCCTCTCTAAAGCTCAGCTGGCGGCCGCCGTGGATAAAGCCCCGGCTAAACGCTCCAAAGCGGCTCAAGAAGCGCCTCCGGAAAAGCCGCGGCGCTGGCGTCAGGGGCCGGTAAATATCGGCAATCTGACCGGCCGCTTAACCCGCCCTGCCCTTGGCAAGCGTGGTTTTGCTGGCGCCGAGATTCTCTCGCATTGGCCGACAATCGTCGGTGCCGAACTGTCGGCTTTCGCCTGTCCGATGGAAGTGAAGTATCCGCGCGGCCGGAACGCAGGCGCTACATTACATTTGCGGGTATCTCACGGCGCCGCCGCCGCCATGCTGCAAATGAAGATTCCCGCCATTATAGAGCGTATCAACCGCTTTTTCGGCTATGAGGCTGTGGTTCAAGTCCAGGCGGCGCAAGGTCCCATGCCGGTCCGCGCCCGTCCACAGGCAGCCCCCGCTCCCTTGACCGCCGCGGCGGCGGCCCAGGTCGAGCGCGAGGTTGCCGCGATCGCATCGGAGCCATTAAAAGCCGCGCTCATGAAACTTGGAAAAACCTTGCAACAACGGGGCCGGTAGCTGCGTTGTAAGGAGCGCGCACCACACGCAGGGTTTGGTGCGCGCCTAAACGAGGGGCCCCTTTGCGGGGAAAACAACAGATGATCAGCAAGTCCGTGCTTCGGCTGTCCGCCGCTGCTTTTGTCTTAGCAGCACTCCCGCTATCGGGTGCGCAGGCACAAAGCCTTGAGCGCTTATCCACCGACCTTACGGACACACTGCAAACCGCTATTGATCTCTTGCCCTCGGATGTCACCAACGTGCGCTTAGGCATCGGTCCCGTTATCGGCACCAACTACGAAGGCGCCAGCCACTACAACATCAGACCCGTGCCGGTGATCTCGCTGCGCTATCGAAACTGGGTCGAAATCGACAACAACGAAGTCAAGCTGACGGCCTTCAGTAGCTTGAGCGCCGGCGGCAACGTCGGCGACGGCGTCTTCAAAGCCGGTCCCTTGATCAGCCTCAATTTCGGTCGCAATGAAAGCGACGATGCCGCGCTTCACGGTATGGGCAATGTCGATACCTCGTTCGAGTTAGGCGCCTTCGTCAGCTACACTTTTGGCGGCGGCACACGCGTACGCGTGCGTGCACGTCAAGACGTCGCGGGCGGACATAAGGGCGCGACCGTTACAACCGACGTGACGCAAGCTTTCATCCGCGGTGACAACTTCGCACTGGGCGGTTTCGCGTCCACCACATGGGCCAGCGGTCCTTACATGCAATCGTTCTTCGGCGTCACGCCGGCGCAATCGCTCACTTCTGGATATGGCGTCTATATCCCCGGCAGCTCATTTAAAGATGCCACCTTCGGATTGAACGGCAACTATCGCATCAGCGATCGCTGGGCCTTAGTCGCGGATGTCAGCTACGAACGATTGATTGCGAAAGCCGCCGAGAGTCCGCTCGTGCATGTGGGCTCGCCCAATCAGATGTTCACCAGCGCGTTCATCGTGTACTCGTTTTAAATTGCAACGATCACGGATACGTGAGCGAAACGCGCGCAAAATAATTTTCCTGTCATGCAGCGCGTGAAATAAGACGTCTCGATGTCACACGCGTGACATCACTTTCATCTCATCCCATTTAAAGCCCGATAAACCGGTATTTAATGGAATTGAGTGCGTCGCGGACGCACCACATCCCAGCGAAGTGATGCGACTTCGTTTTTTTGTTTTCGCGGAGGACGGGATGCCTCGAATGGTTTTGAATCGTAAAGTTCTAATCGGCGCAGTTGCTGCATGCGCTATCGCGGGCGGCGGTTATGCTCTTATGCATGACGCAGCGAAAAAGGCACCGCGCGACGGAGGCTCTGCTCCCGTCGTCGCAGCGACAGCGCACGGCCAAGATTTGAACATCGACGTCAATGGCATCGGCACCGTGCAAGCGTCGGGCACCGTCGATATTCACGCGCAAATCAACGGCACGATCGATAAGATCGATTTTATCGAAGGCCAAACCGTGCGCGCCGGCGACTTGCTCGCCGAGATCGATCCTCGCCCGTACCAAGCAGCACTCCAGCAAGCCGAAGCGACGGAAGCGCGCGATCAGGCGCAACTCATCAACGTCGAACGCGACTTGAAGCGCTATTCCGATCTCGGCGAGAGCGGCTTCGCTTCAACCCAGCAGATCGAAACGCAGCGTTCGATGCTCATTCAAGCACAGGCGCTCGTGAAAAACGACGCGGCCGCCATCAGCAAAGCTAAAACCGATCTTAGCTACACGCG
>CAITZE010000089.1 GCA_903896775.1 uncultured bacterium | reverse complement strand
CGCGGCCGCCGGCGAAATTAAGACCAAGCCGACGCAGCACTCGGTGAAGGAACTGTTGGGCCTTGGTATTCAGCCCGACATCCTGATGTGCCGCATCGACCGTCCGTTGCCAGATTCTGACCGCCGTAAGATTGCGCTGTTTTGCAACGTGCGCGAAGCCGCAGTCATTCCGGCGCTCGATGTCGACACAATTTATCAGGTGCCGATTTCCTATCACGAGCAGGGTCTGGACGAGCAGGTCTGCCGCCACTTCAATTTGCCCACCGACAAGCCTGTGAACCTGAGCCGCTGGCGGGACATCGTCGAGCATGTTCGCAAGCCCGAAGGTGAAGTCACAATCGCTATCGTTGGCAAATATGTGCAGCTCAAAGATGCGTATAAGTCACTCTCGGAAGCGCTTGAGCACGGCGGCATCGCCAACAACGTCCACGTCAAACTCGATTGGATCGATTCCGAAATCTTTGAGCGCGAAGATGTCGTGAAGCACCTCGAACATGTGCACGGAATTCTGGTACCCGGCGGCTTCGGTGAGCGTGGCGCCGAAGGCAAAATCAAAGCAGCGCAATTCGCGCGCGAGCGCAACGTGCCATATTTCGGGATTTGTTTCGGCATGCAGATGGCGGTGATCGAAGCGGCGCGTAATATCGCGGGCCTCAGCGGCGCCAGCACCACCGAATTCGGTGACACACCGCATCCCGTCGTGGGTCTCATGACCGAATGGGTGCGCGGCAACGAAGTTCAACGCCGCACGCAAACCAGCGACAAGGGCGGCACCATGCGCCTCGGCGCTTATCCTTGCGTATTGACGCCTGGTTCAAAGGTTGCGGGCATTTACGGCCAGCCCGCTATCAACGAGCGCCATCGCCACCGCTATGAAGTGAACATCAATTACAAAGAGCGGCTGGAAAAAACCGGCTTGAAATTCTGCGGCATGTCGCCCGACGGTGTGCTGCCGGAGATGGTCGAATATCCAGAGCATCCCTGGTTCGTGGGCGTGCAGTTCCATCCCGAACTGAAGTCCAAGCCCTTCGAACCTCACCCCTTGTTTACGTCGTTCATCGAAGCCGCCGTGACGCAGTCGCGGTTGGTATAACGAACATGCGTCGCTTGATGCGATTTGCCGTCGGCGTGATGGTTTTGTTCGCGTGCGGCTCCGCGCACGCGGATTCGACTGCCGATATCAAGCGGGCGATTCAGGCCGCAAACAAACACGATTTCGCGGGCGCCGTAAAAATTCTGATGCCGGGTGCCGAAGCCGGCGATAGCCTCGTCGAATATTACCTCGCCAGTCTTTACGACGGCGAGTTTGGCTACGCACCGCCCAATCCCGCCGAAGCTCTGAAGTGGATGAGAAAAGCTGCAGAGAAGGGACTGAAAGAGGCGCAGTCCAGCTTGGGCGATAAGTATTACGACGGGCGCGGCGTCAAACAGGACCTGACCGAAGCCGCAAAATGGTTTCGCTTGAGCGCAGACCAGGGATACGCCGCAGCCCAAGGCGTACTTGGGGAGTTGTACGAAACCGGGCGCGGCGTTCCGGAAGATAAACGTGAAGCGTTGCGGCTGTATTTATTGGCTGCAGCGCAGGGGCGTGCGGTGGATCAGGTCAATGCGGGACACATGTACGCAACAGGCTCAGGAACCGAGCGTGATGATGCGACAGCGGTGAAATACTTTCGCTTGGCCGCCGATCAGGAAAATGTCTCTGCGGCGGTTTGGTTGTCCTCCGCCTATGAAACCGGATCGGGCGTCGGCAAGGACCTGACCTTGGCCTACATGTGGACGGCGCTGGCCGAGCGGTTTGCGGGGCCCAGCAAAACCGGACCGAACCTCGCCAACGGATTTGAAATTATCACCGACAGTCTACGCCATCAGATGACACCTCAGGCGATTGAGCTTGCCCAACAGATGGCGGCCAATTGGAAACCGGGCGATGCAAAGGCGAATCCCAAGAATTAAATGGGCGTCATCCCGGCCTTTGCCAGTCGCCCGACATAGCTTTCCCAACGACCAGCCTCTATGATCCAGCCATGAAATCGCATCACGTCAAAGTCGGTTCTCTCACTATCGGCAACGATCTGCCACTGACGCTTATCGCGGGTCCGTGCCAGATGGAGAGCCGCGCACATGCGCTCGAAGTCGCTTCGGCCTTAAAGGAGATTGCCGCGAAAGCCGGCGTCGGGCTGATTTATAAAACCTCCTTCGACAAAGCCAATCGCACCAGCGTCAGCGGCAAACGCGGCATCGGTCT
>CAITZE010000088.1 GCA_903896775.1 uncultured bacterium | reverse complement strand
GGCGGCTGGTGCGAACGAGTTTGTTGATTGTCTCGATCATGTGCACGGGAATACGGATCGTGCGCGCCTGGTCGGCGATGGAGCGCGTGATGGCCTGGCGGATCCACCATGTGGCGTAGGTCGAGAACTTGTAACCACGGCGGTATTCGAACTTATCGACCGCTATCATGAGACCGATGTTGCCTACCAGAATCAGATAGAGGAACTGCAGGCCGCGGTTGGTGTATTTCTTGGCGATGGAGATGACGAGGCGCAGGTTGGCTTCGATCATTTCCTTCTTGGCGCGGGAGGCTTCGCGTTCGCCCTTCTGCACGGTGTTGACGATGCGGCGGAATTCCGCGATCGACACGCCGGCTTCGTCGGAGATCGCCGAGATCTGCGCGCGCAGGGCTTCGATTTCCTTGACGTATTTGGTCGAGAAATCTTTCCAGCCCTTGGTCACCAGCTTCTGCACGCGCTTCAGCCAGTTGGGATCGAGTTCAGAACCGTAATAGTTCTCGAGGAACTCTTCGCGCTTCACTTTGGCTTTGAGCGCATAGCGCAGCAGCTGGCCTTCGAGGCCGAGCAGCTTGCGGTTGAGGTCGTTCAATTGCTCGACCAGCGCTTCGATGCGGGCGTTGTTGAGATGCACGGCATCCATCAACTCGACCAGCTCGGCCTTCAGCTTCTGGAAGCGGCGCTCGACGGTCTTGTCGATCTCTTCACCGGCTTGCAGCGTAGTCAGGCGCGATTCTTGCGACTTCTTGAGGCGGCTATAGGTGGCGGCGATCTTCTCGAACGCCTCCAACACTTGCGGCATCAGCGAAGCTTCCATGGCGGCGAGCGACACGGCGGCTTCGTCGTTTTCGTCCATGCTGGACTGCTGGCCCGGAATACCACCGGGCTGCATGCCGGGTTGCGCGCCAGGGATTCCGTTTTGCATGCCACCAGCGCCGTTGGCGGCACCATTGGCGGGCGCGGAGTGTGTGGCGGGCTGGGGTGTGCGCAGTTCAGCGGCGCGGCCATTGGTCTTGGCGCCGGGCGGCGGTGCGTTTTCGTCGTCGCCGTCGGCGGGCTCAGACACCACATCGACTTCGAGTTCCTGATCGGACGCCGTATCGGAGGCGCCCGCGCCGTAAGTGGCGTCGAGATCGATGATATCACGCAGCAACATTTTGCCGTCTTGCAGCGCCTCGTGCCACGACAACAGCGAACGGATGGTTATGGGGCTTTCGCAGATGCCGCCGATCATCATTTCACGGCTGGCTTCGATGCGCTTGGCGATGGCGATTTCACCTTCGCGCGACAGCAATTCCACCGAACCCATTTCGCGCAAGTACATGCGCACGGGGTCGTCGGTGCGGCCCACATCGTCTTCATCGATATTGCCGCCGCTATAGGCTTCGGCTTTGGGCTCGGCGCCATCAGCCGATTCAGCCGCGGCTTCGGGTTCTTCGGCTTCCTCGCCTTCGACAACGTTGATGCCCATTTCGGACAGCATCGACATCGTGTCTTCGATCTGCTCCGAAGTCATTTCCTCCGACGGCAACGCAGCATTCAACTCGTCATAGGTGATGTAGCCGCGCTCTTTGGCCTTCGCGATGAGTTTCTTGACGGACGCATTGGTGGAATCGAGCAGCGGTGAATCGCCAGGAGTCGCCGCAGCCGGGGCGCCGTCTTCGCGGGTTTCGTCTTTCTTCGCAGCCGCCGGACCCTTGCTCGCCATCGGTGTCTTTTTTCCTTGCTCGATTATTTTTGCTTTTGCAGCAGCGGGCGTGCTGGTCGCCGCGTTCGCAGCCGGCGCTTTCGCAGGCGCAGCTTTTTGCGGAGCGGCTTTTACAGAAGCTGCGGCTTTCGCCGCGGGCACAGGCGCCGCAGCTTTCGCTGCCGGCTTGGCGGCAGGTTTCACAGGCGCGGCTTTGGCGGCAGGCTTGGCAGCGGCTTTGGCAGCCGGTTTCCCAGG
>CAITZE010000087.1 GCA_903896775.1 uncultured bacterium | reverse complement strand
GCCATGGTTCGATCGTACGCCGGTTCGCCATCCTGTTTGGTTTGATGGCGTCCGACCTGGTCTGTTTCGCGTTGGGCGATATGGTGCTGCGCTTGATGGCGCAGCCGCCGGCGCTGGCGCTGTTTCGAAACCGCACCTTGGGTCAGCCCAACACCATCATCGACTTGGTAATGATCATCGCGCTGGTCTTTGTCGGCGCCCGCTACTTGGTGGGTGATTACAGCCGCCGCCAACTGTTCTGGGACGGCGCGCGGTCCACCACCACCGCACTTTTGATCAGCGCCGCCGCCTATAGCGCGTCCTTGATCGCGCTCCAGACCCACGGCCTGCTGCCCGGTATCGTGACATGGCTGGGCCTCATCTTCGCGATTCCGACCGCGCGCCAGATGATGCGCCTGCTGCTGGGCAAGCTGGGGGCGTGGCATCTGCCCACCGCCATCATCGGCACCAGCCCGATGGCGCAGGAAGTCGTACCGGTGCTGGGCCAGCAATTGGCGCTGGGCTTGAAGGTCAAATGGGTCGTGCCCGAAACGCCCGATAAGCATCTCTCCAGCGCCTTTGCCGGCCTGTCTCCCGTGATCGTGCCGCCCGACCAGCTGACCTCCGCCCTCATCGCCGCGGGCTGCCGCCAGGTGATCCTAGTGCCCGACGATCGTACCAACGCCAACCAGAACGACCTGATCGACCAGCTGGTCGGCGCCGATATCGCGGTGGCCATCGTGCCGTCGCTGCGCCGCCTGCCGCTCTACGGCCTTTCCACCAATTACTTCTTTGGCAAGGACCTGCTCCTGCTGCAGGTCCACAACAATCTGGCGCGCCTGCCGCAGCGCATTTTCAAGCGAAGCCTGGACATTATCGGCGCCCTGATCCTGGCGGTGCTGCTGGCGCCGGTCTTCGCGATGTTCGCCTTCCTGATCTGGAAGGAAGATGGCGGCCCGGTCTTCTTCCGCCAGAATCGGGTGGGACGCTGGGGCCGCGATTTCACCTGCTGGAAATTCCGCACCATGGTGGTGGATGCCGAAGACCAGATGGCGCGCTGGGAAACGGAAAATCCGGTCCTGCTGGCCCACTACACCGAATCCAATTTCAAGCTGAAGGCCGATCCGCGCGTCACCCGCGTGGGCGCCTGGATGCGGTGCAAGAGCCTGGATGAACTGCCGCAGCTGATCAATGTGCTGCTGGGCAATATGAGTCTGGTGGGTCCGCGTCCGCTGCTGCGCCGCGAATTGCCCGACTATGGCGCCGTGATCAGCCTGTATGAGCGGGTGCGTCCGGGCATCACAGGCCTGTGGCAGATCAGCGGCCGCAGCCACACCACTTTCGCCGAGCGCGTTTCGTACGACGAGTGGTACATCAAGAACTGGACGGTCTGGTACGATCTGGTGATCATGCTACAGACTGTCTGGGTGCTGGTGCGCGGCCAGGGCGCCTATTAAATCTTCCCAATGAATGTTCGCCTTTCAATACGGGTTGAGAGTCTCACTCTCACTTCTCACGATATTTTTTATGAGAGTCTCACCTGCCTAAGCTTGCCGGCTATCTCCGCGATCAAACTTATTGAACCTCTGGTTGAGCTCGTTGAGCGCCTCCATAACTGCTTTCGCAACCTCCGGCGACGCGGCTGCGACCGTTTCAATAATCGAATCGAAAAACTTCGTATTAATGTCAGTTGCGCAGAAGCCTTCGACAACATTGAGTTCGTCCTTGAGCAGTTGGTTTCGCAGGCGAATCGTCTTGGCGAAAAGTTGCGGGTCGCGGATCCGCCCATCCCCATCCAATGCGTGCTGACGGAGCGCCAACAGGTCTGCGTGCAATTCGTAAAAGCGCTGAGCGTGCTTGAGCAGCCGATATGTGCCGTTCAGTTCAGGCCTGTCCCATGGTTCCTGCTGCTCTCCCGCCAATTCCTTGGAAAAAAGGTCGGTGACAACATTCGGAGCGGTGGGCTTTTCGAGCTGCTCCTTGGTCTTCTTGACGTACCGCCAGAAGCTGGACGTTGGCACGTCCAAGAAATCCTTCTTCAATTCTTCCCAATCGTGAGACCCAATATTTTTCAAATGGTCCGAAATTGCTTTCTGGACCTGCCGGATACGCTCAGGACTCGCCATAGTTTTATCTCCTCAATGTGGGTCAATTAGACAATCACGACCTGCGGGTGGGGTAATCCCGATTAGCGAAGGGCGTGGCTTGTTTCGACCCGAATTTTGCCCCGGCTTGGTGCCCGAGCTCG